>CAMPHP010000585.1 GCA_946885925.1 uncultured Litorilinea sp. | reverse complement strand
GAATCGACTCGACCTGCATCCGGGTCGCTTCGCCCAACTTCATAACTGAACCATCGCCAAAACGTTTGTTTAGCCCGGCCAGTGTAGTCTCTAATGCTTTTCGGCGACCTTCAGTGCTCATTCCAACTCCAACCATTCCCGCGCTATTACCATACCAGTGAAAGGGCCAAGGGTCGATCCACAGGTGTTTCCAAACCGTAGAAACGTCTATTTTTGGCGTTGTTCCAAGATAACTATAGCGTTAAGTAGTAGTTTACTTTAGATAAAACGAATTCGCAAAAGCGTCTTTCAGATTCTAGGCAACACTGCTGCAAAAAATGTCACCTGTCAACGCTTTTTCTATTACACTCTTTCTATAGCACTTTTCCGGGATAATAATCTCTCCTATCACTCCTGTTGCTAGCTCAGTTTATCTTCATCCATCTACTTTCACGTAAAAGGGGCAAGAACTTACGCTCTTGCCCCTTCTCAACCAACTCAGATCTGTTCGAATCAAGCCTCTTATTGCCAACCCGACGTGCCTAACCAGTAGGTTAGCCCACAGGCGGCGCATAGACCTTGTCACGCAGGGCAAGAATGGTCATTCGCAACGCTTCGTCATGATCAAGGTCTTCGGCAACACGCTCCACACCATAGCGAACCGTGCTGTGATCACGACCGCCCAGTTGATCACCGATAGCGGGTAGCGAAAGATCGTTTTCTTCTCGCAGCAGGTACATGGCAATCTGGCGAGCGCCCGCAATCTCTTTCGTACGTTTGCGTCCGGTCAAGTCATCGGGGCGCAACCCAAAGTGCTCAGCCACAATTCGCACCACCATAGCAGGCGGGCTGGGCAGCCGCTGGGGTGCGAGATTCTCTAAGAGCGACTTTGCCAGCGCCAGATTGAGCGTCTGGTTGGTTAGCCGCGCTTGCATTGAGAGGCGGTTGAGCGCCCCCTCAAGCTCGCGAATGTTGCTATCCACCCGCTCAGCCACCAAGAGCAACACATCATAGGGAACGGGAACCCCCATGCGGTTTGCTTTGGATTGCAGAATGGCAACGCGCGTCTCAAAATCCGGTTGCGCAATATCGGTCTGTAGACCCCCTTCAAAGCGGCTGCGCAACCGGTCATCCAAGGTGGGCAGGGCTTTGGGCGGGCGGTCGCTGCTCAAGACCACTTGCTTGCCAGAGGCATGCAAATGGTTGAAGGTATGGAAGAACTCTTCTTGCGTGCTTTCCTTGCCACCAATGAACTGGATATCATCAATCAGCAAGACATCAGCTTGGCGATATTTGGCACGAAATTGTTCGGTGCTTTGGTTACGAATCGAGCTAATTAGCTCATTTGTAAACTGCTCAGAAGAGCAGTAGATCATGCGAAACCCTTTTTGGCGCAGGCTATTGCCAATGGCGTTGAGCAAGTGGGTCTTGCCCAATCCGACCCCCCCATAGATAAAGAGCGGGTTGAACGATTGTCCGGGTGTATCCACAATGGCAAGCGCAGCAGCATGGGCCAGGCGGTTGTGATTCCCCACCACAAAGGTCTCAAAGGTGTGAAAGGGGTTTAGCTGCGTGGCAAAGCGCATGTCATCGCTGCTATCACGTCCGGGTTCACGCAGTGGCTCGCGAACGGCATCGCGCAGACCGTCACGGCTAATTTCGTGCAATGCCTCGCGCGGTGTGGGATGATCAGCCTCTTGGTCGTCGAAATTGTTTACCACCGTCGTGCGTTGACTGATTGGATTGCTGGAGTTATTCAACAGACTGGTCACAACCGGCTCCTCGGCTACCGCCTGATACAACGGTGCTGCCGTTGCCCGCACATGATCTTGTACAGGTCGAGGACGCACCCGGAACTGGACTTGGACGGCGCGATGCATAATGCTGCTCAAACTGCGTTTGATCGTATGCCGTAAGCGGTTTTCAAGCCAATCACGGGCATAGGCATTGGGCATCCCAACAATAAATTCGCCGTCTTCATAGCCAATGACAACAGTATCCCGCACCCATGTATCAAAAGTTGCTGATGGCATTTGCAGTGCCAACTCACTTAGCACCATTCGCCAAACTGCATGAGGGTCAAATTCGGCGGCAGTCTCTCGACCTATCGGAACAGCTTCTTCATCTGCCACCATGTCGCTCTGATCGGCTAGTAGATCGTCGTAGTCCTCGTTAGCGGCTGACAAGCTCATGGGTGTTTCAGAATTTTGGGTACGCTGCCGTGTACTGCGGCTGGGCATACTGTTATTAGATAGGGTGTTACTGAGTATATTGTCACCGCGATAGGAGTCATTCTGCAAATTGGCAGAATAGGAATGGGGATCGCTTGGCTGCGGGTCCGCACCCATTCCCGGCAAGCTAAGCGTATAGCCACGCCGACGCCCCCCATCCGACTCATAATCGGCGCTATAGCTGCGGCGATTCTCGTTGGTATGTGCCGTCGCTTGCATTTTGCGGGGGGAAGACCAGCTAGTGCCGCCGCGGCCAGATTGTCGCGGTGATGAAGTTGATTTTGGCGGCATAACTCCCCCTCTCCCCGATTGTGGCTGCCTTGAAAGTGTTCACAGTGTAACAACACGCATAGCAACGCTACACAAAAACACTATGACTTGTTATGAAGACTTGTCATGAAACCAACAGGACAACATATAACAAGCGGGGGCAGCGTGTCCAAGAATTCCAAAGTTCCAAAGTGTCTGTGGCGAAAAATTCCGTGCCTAAATAATGCCGTGGCACAGGCCTCGCACATGGGCAAAAATATGAGTCTGTCCGCTTTAATAATGCCAGTTTGCGCGCTGTTGGCTCGCAAAGGCGTGACGATCACCACCGTGGCCCGGGGTGGTTGATGATTGGGTCACAGTATTTGAGATGACGTAAATATGAAGTCATCGTGACGGCAAACTTTGTGGGACCAAATACTTATATCGAAACGTTGCCGGATGAGTGCCCAGCAACGGCACTGTTTTCTCTTGTACGCGATAGTGTAGCAGAAATCAGACCGGATGACAACGTTTAGCCAGTGACGGTTGCTTCATACTTCTTCTACATATACCCCTGCTTGCATTTCTGAACCAATGTTCTACGCGACATCTAGGGGACTTTGGGATATCTTCGCGAGATATGTGCGCGACCTCGGTAGGGGTGGCGCATAACTTTAAGGTAGCAACCTTCATGTCGCGTGTGCGGCTACTTTGCCCATGAAACTTGCCCCCAATTGCTACCAGGGAGTTTTCCGCATTTCGCAAAAGTTATCCACATTTTCACTTCTAGTTATCCCCAATTGGTAGGATAACGTGCGGTTGAATTTTTGTAAACGAATCGGGCGATTGGTGGTCGTGAAGGGGCATGTTAAGATAAAAATGTGCAAGACGGCTACTTCAATTACTACACACGTTTAGCTGAAAGCTGGTGGGAACGTCGCGATTTTATGCGTGGCTGGCGGCGGCTTCATGCCAGCGACCGTCGCTGGGTTCCTCCTTACTATCCAACACTCACCCGCGCGCTCACCCCTGGCAGTACACCCCACGTAGATCGCCAACGACCTGTGCTTTTTTGGGTAGAAGCATTACCAGGAAAACCCAATACAGAGGGTAATTGGAACGCCCAACGCTTTAACAGCGCCTTTATGGAGGAAGCCGTGGCAACTGCCGTATTGCTGGCAGA
>CAMPHP010000584.1 GCA_946885925.1 uncultured Litorilinea sp. | reverse complement strand
GACCTGGCGAGGCACTCGATCATCCATATAGGCGCGGGCAAAATCAAAGCTGCTTGCTAACTCGGCAGACCACCAGCCCATCTTGATGGCATAGTCGGCCACATCCTGGCTGCCCAAGTCCCACGCGGTCCGAATGGATGGCTGGTTGGAGATTGAAGCTGTTCCCTGTGTGATGCGCCGGGCCAGCCAGCGCCGCCCAACGGCTTCGACAATCCAGGCTTCGCTCGGGTCTGCAATGAGAAAAGAGCCATCATAGCCGCCTACATCGTGCGTCTTGGTCGGCACACCAGAACCAAATTGCCCATACTGCTCGATCAGCGCACCCATTACCTCGACTGCTTGTCTGGCGGTGGTACTGCGCTCAAGTGCCAGCCGCACTAAATCCATGCCCAGCAATCCTAGTTCCGCCGAGCCACTCCGCACATACTCCTCTGCCATGTTCCGAAAGGTCTTGGTTGGGATCGCTTCGTTCCCAATCACGACACTATGTTCGTTGATGCCTTCCTCATAGCCCCAACACCAATAGGGACTAGAGCCAAGGGTAGCATAGGTGATTTCAACCTGTGGCAATTCGACGTATTCCAGTTTGATCCGGCTGCCTGGTGACCAGCTTTGCCGTGGAAAGAAGACCAACGGCTGGCAGTCAAAAACCGGCCGGTCGCTATTCTTCCCCAGGATCACCTGTCCGGACAGTGTAGCATCTTGCAGCGCAACCCAGGTGTCACACATCGTTGTCCCTCATTGCACTCTTTATCCGTCTCCGTGCTGACGCCCACGATTACGTCCTGCGAGTAAGGCTCGCATAGCCCCAGGCCAACGCCAGCACGATCGTGCCATAGACGACCTGCTGGATAGCCTGCCCAACATTAAGAAAGGTGAGCATCGAGTTAAGCACGCTTAGAATCAGCGCGCCGAGAATTGTGCCACTGTAGCCGCCCACACCACCGAAGATCGAGGTTCCGCCGATCACGACTGCGGCAATGGAAGGTAGCAGAAAGGCGTTGGCTAACTGGAGATCGACCGAGCCATTGCGGCCACCCAGCAAAATGCCGCCGATGGCACCGAGCAATCCCGCCACCATATACGTAGTAATGCGCACTTGCCAGACTTGTACACCGGCGAGGCGGGCAGCCACCTCGTTGTCGCCAATCGCATAGATCAACCGTCCCCAGCCGGTGCGCCGCAGCAAGTAAAAGATGATGGCAGCCATTGCTGTCCAAATCAAAAGACTGTAGGGAATACGATTGCCGAAGAAAGAGCCGCCACCAATTAGCCGGATAAATTCGGCCATGCGTGTAGAGCCTTGCAGGATCGTCTGCGTCCAGTCTGTAAACAGGCCCAGAACAATTCCCGACATGGCAAGCGTCATGATCAGGGGGTTGACACGGAAGAGTGCCACGCCAATGCCGTTGGCGCAGCCGATGATCAGCCCCACGAGCAAGCCGAGGGCAATGGCAATGGCAGCACCCTGCGGCGACTGGTTTGCCGCCACATAGGCCGAAGCCGTGGCGATCATGGATAACGAGAGATCAATCCCACCAGAAAGCATCAGGATCGTCTGCGCCGCGGCCAAAATGCCTAATGGTGCCGCTTGCAGGAGTGTAGTGCGAATCCCACCAGCCGACAGATAATTCGGCTCAATGATACCCGTGACCAAGACAAGGACGACAAGTACCACGAAAAGCACAGATGTAGGATTTTCAGCCACGACGGTACGCGCACGGGCGGCCATGCCAGCCCCTGCGCCTTTACTTGAGTCACGCTGTGCGGAGACGATTGGCTGGCTCATGACGACCTTTCTCGATGTAAAGTAACCAATCCGCCGATCATCATCACCCCCGCAATCAAAGTACCCTGAATCACTTGAGCGGTGTTGGCATCAATGCCCATTGCACTCAAGATCGGATTTAACATGATCAAGATGATCCCGGTTGCAACCACGCCCAGCACCGAGCCAGCGCCGCCGGTGAGCGCAATCCCACCTAGCACAATGGCGGCGACGCTATTCAGCGTCGCATTCGCGCCGACACTAAAGCGTGGGTCGCCGGTGCCAGTGATGGCTACGGTAGCCAGCCCAGCCAGTGCGGCCATTGCGCCGCCAATAGCATAGGACACAATCTTGGCACGTTGCACGTCGAGACCCGCCAGCCGCGCCGCGCTGCTACTACTTCCAATGGCATACATGGTTAAGCCAATGCGACTACGCCTGGAAAAGATGAACACTGCTACAGCGGGAAGCACCATCATCACAAGTGGCACAATGTAGCTGCCGCCAATGCCCGCTTGCGAACCAGTAAAGAGCCAGCGAAATTCCGGTGCCGTGCCCCCACCCGGTGACGGCAGGATCAACAAGGCGACACCCGACCAAATGTAGCTCGTCGCCAATGTCACCACAATATCCGGTACACCGGAGATGCTGATAAAGTAGCCTGTTCCCGCATTGAGGATGCCAAGGCCAACGATGATAGTGAGGGCAATGAGCAGCACAATGCCAAACGGCTGATCTTGCATAAAGCGGGCAGCAAGCACATTGCTGAGGAGCAAGAGGGGCCCCAGCGAGAGATCGATCCCGCCAGCGATCACGATGATCGCCTGACCAATTGCCAGATAGATCAGTGGCAGGCTGTTCTTGCTGATCGATGTGATCTGAAATGCACCGAAGTTCGGAATGAGCTGAGCATACCAGCTGATCAGCACGCCAAGGAGCAGCCACACCCCCAGCACCCAGGCATTGCGCGCAAGCACTCGCCACCACGCGCTGCGCCCAGTTGGGCTTGTATTGGGTAGAGTAATCGTTGTCATGCAGCAACCTCTAGTCCGTGAGCGGCGGTTAGCAAAGAAGACTCGGTGGCACTGGCTGCATCCTGCTCATCGACGATGCGCCCGCCATGCAGGACGATCACCCGGTCGCACACGATCGGAATTTCAGCTAGTTCGCTGGTATAAAGGAGGATGGCTGCCCCATTGGCCGCCAATTCGCGCAGCAGGGTGTAGATTTCATGCTTGGTCTTGATATCGATGCCGCGCGTCGGGTCGAAACAGAGCAACGTGCGAAAACCGGCGACGAGCCAGCGCCCGACCACCACCTTCTGCTGGTTTCCGCCAGAAAGACGCCGTGCCTGAGATGCAGCCCTTGTATCAATTGATAACCGCTGGATTGCATTGTCGACACGCTGCCGCTCGTCGGCGGGAATACGCCACCAGCGCCGGATCCGGTTGAAAAGGGGTGTGGCAAGGTTGTGGCGCACGGATAAATTGGGTAGGAGCGCGAGCAGCCGGTCACCTGGTACAAGCACGACGCCCTCCCGTACCGCATCATAAGGCGAATGAAAGTGGCGTGGACGACCGCCTACCAGAATTTCACCCGTTGTCGGCTGCCGGTCACCAGCAAGTAGTTCAAATAGACGATCCTGTCCTTGACCCTCGAGGGCAACGACACCAAGAATCTCGCCTGTTCGCACCGAGAATGAGATATCGCGCACCACTTCGCGGGAGCTTAATGCACGCGCCTCCAATGCGATCTCACCATGCTTGCGCTGTTCACCCTGACGGTTGTTCTGGCTCACCGGCCTTGCAGTGTCGCCAAGCATTGCTTGAACCAGCCGGTGTTCGTCAACGCTGGCGATATCAAGTACAGCCACATTGGAGC
>CAMPHP010000583.1 GCA_946885925.1 uncultured Litorilinea sp. | reverse complement strand
CATCCAGTGCGGTGGTAAGTTGTGCTGCGTCCAATTGGACTACGTAGAAATCAACTAACTGCACCAAGCGCGCCAAACTGGCAACAGGCATACTGTCGAGCAGCGCACGAAATGTCATATTCTCCGCAGCCAACTCGCAGACCACGCCGTGATCGCCGCAGAAAGCTTGCCATTGCCCAACCAGTGTACCAGCCATCGTGGATGCCAACGTCTCTATCTCAGCATCCAACCCCTCGCGCACAGCCGCGGCAATCTCCACGCGCACTTCCTGCTTCACCTCCTCAGCCTGAAGTGCCTCGCGGATGGTGGGTAATGCTCCCTGGCTTCCTTCCACCAAATCCCACACTAACAGCCCAACGCCGACAGCCCACCCGATATAAGGCACAACGGACGAACCCAATCGTCCCAGCACGCGTCCGGCAATCTTGCCCGCCAAGCGGCCTGTAATCTTCTTGGCTAATGCCGTTGCCACACGCCGGGTAATTTGGGTCGCCACAATGACGCCTACTCCGGTCAAGCCTTTGGCGTGCATTTCCAGCGGCGAAATCTCCGTTGTCTCGGCCCCAGTTAAATCCAGATCGGTCGCCAACTCCTGGCTAACCGTCTGTTGGAAAGCCGTGAAGAGCGTGGTCGAATACTGTTCACCCACATACTCCTGCAAACATAGCAGAGCACTAGAAGCCGAACGTGCCGCAGCCGATTCGAGTTCAGCGACTAGACTGACCGCAATCGCCGTAGACAACTCATCCAACTTGACCTTGAGCGCGGCATCCTCAAATGCATAGGTCGCCACTTGTCCAGCCAATTCTTCCGCCTTATCGGCTGACCAGCCCGACAAAAAGCGCTCCCAATAGCCCTTCTCCGCCAGAACACGCGCAATCCCCGCATCCACAGCAGCATTAAAGGTTGTGTCAGCGTTTGTTTCGCGCCATTTTTGTGCCACCAGGGCATTAATGTCTAGCCCGCTGCTGCCCTCCACCAAGACACTGTGCGCCAACGCGGTCATCTCGTCCTGCATGGCGGCTTCATCCGCCCTGCTGCATTCGGCATAGGTGTATTCTTGGGGAAGCGAAGCCGCTTGTGCCTCATGGGGAAGCAATATGCTTGCCGCCAGCACCAACAAGGCTAGCGCGATCATGCTCCACTGACGCAAACGAGCTAGACGCAAAGGGTGTAACCGCAGAGGGTGTATTTGTTTCTGTACGCCAGCCTGTCTCTCTGTTTGGTTCACTTTGCTCTATCCAGTAACACCCTCAACACGCGGCGCACGAAAGCCATTGCCATAGACCACCACCTCGACACCCCCATCCACCAGGGAAGGGTGGCTGATCTTTACGCCGATCACGCCATCATAACCGCGCATCTGCGCCTTATGCGCCAAATCGTTCAACGCCTCTTGCACTGCCTCTTCGATCAACTTTTCATAGTGAGGCATACGCCCGCCGACCAAATTGCGGATATTCTCGCGAATGTCCTTGACCACATTCGCCGCCTTAACTGCCACGACCATGAGCAATTCGCCCACCTCGATTGGCCCGTCGATTGTTCTCCCATCTGCCGAGGTCAGACGTGCACCGGCAGGCAAATCATCCAAAGCAAGTAGCATACCTGGCATTTGTGCCATGCAAAAGATTTCCTTAACGACCTGTTTGTGATGGGCGGCGCGTCAACCAGCCCAACGCACGTAATAAGGCAATGACCGGCCCAAAGAGCCAACGCAGCAATGATTGTGCAATCGCCGCCACCATCAAAAGCGGCAGCCCGATGGCGAGGAGCGTTGCCCACAGCCCATATTTGGCATAGAAAAGCCCAAACTCCACTCGTCTGGTCGCCATCAGCAACAGATCTTCACCAAATCCCACCAGCGTCACCGGCGCAGCCAAAAAGCGCAGCACACTATTTACATCGCGCGCCGAAGCCACTTGCGCCTGTACCGTCTCATCCTTGAGTTGCGCCATCAGTGTGGGGTCAGCCAATAACAACGTCACCAGTTGGTTCGCCTGGTCTTGGCCCAACGCGGTGAGATAACCACCCAGCCAAACCAGATCGTCGGCACTCAGCGTCTGGGCGAGTTCGCTTAGATGCTCGCGCGAGAGGGTTAGCAGTTGGCTCAAGGTCGCTGCATCCAATAGGGCTAATTTAGCCGCAGCCGGATTCCCCACAGCCATGAGCGCCAGCAGATCATCGCGGCTCAGATCCGTAGGAGCTTTGTGCTTGTAGATCTCCGACTCCACTACGTCTTCCAGCGACGCGCCCGCCACATCCGCCCAGCCTAGCAAGATGGCAAAAGACGCAGCGTCGCGTAGGATGGCATAGGCACTTTCGGGCAAATCCAAAGCGCGGGCAAGCGTGCCATCGGCAATTGCGGCATTCAAGCCTTCTGTGCCCAATGTCGTGATCGTAATATCCACCAGCGTCGCCAACTTGGCAGGATCATCGACCTGAGCCAATAGGGCGTTAAAGTCGGGATTGCTGTCTGCCAGCGACAACACCTGGGTATATTTGCGTTGGAAATCTAGCCAGGTGGCATAGAGATCATTAGAAATGTCACGCGCCAACTGAGGTGTTTCCAAGCGTAGTTCAGTCGCCACAGCACCAGTAATCTCCGTGCGAATGGCGCTTTTGACCTCGCTGGATTGCAAGCCCTCCTGAATTTGGGGGATTGCCCCCTCGCGACTCTCATAGATGTCATATGCGATCAGTCCGGCACCGATCACCCAACCAGCAACCGGGATAATGGTCGAGCCAGCTTTGCCCACAACGCGCCCCACTACTCGCCCAGCGACACGCTTGGCAATCGTTTGCCCCAAACGCGCCACAACCCGCTTGGCGATCTGGCTGGCAATGATCACGCCTACGCCGCCCAGCGCGCTCTTGTGCCTGTCAATTACCGCAAAAATGCCCACATCGGCGCTCGCATCCTCACCCAAATTGAGCGCCGCGGTCTCGGCTTGGAGTTCCCGCGTAAAGACCGTCACCAGCGCATCGGAATAACGCGCGCCAATGTAGGCTTGCAAGCAGAGAGTAGCCTGGGTCGCAGATTCAGCGGAGAGGACAGCCACTGTCTCGGCAAGTTCCACCGCCACTGCTTCAGCCAACGTATCCACCGCAGTGCGGAAGGTAGTCGAAGTAAAGGCAATGTCTACCACCCGCTGCGTTAACTCCTCGGCCTGAGCGGGCGACCACCCTGAAAGGAATTGTTGCCAGAAATCGGAATCGGCACGCACCTCGGCAATGGCGTCATTCACCGCAGCATCAATCGAGTCATCCATGCCCACCAAGGCCCACTGGCGCGCGACCATCCCCTCAATGTCCAAGGGGCTATTCTCGGTAGCAAAAATCGCCTGGCTAACCGTGTTGAGTTCATCGCGCAATGCTTCCGGGCCTACTGTCTCACAACCAGCCGGAATCGCAGTTTGCGGCGCGTTTTGGCTGGGCGGAGTGGCATAGGCAGGCAGCCATCCCAGCGTTAGCATGGCAACTATCAGCCAAATCATCGCCCGCGCGCCAAAACCGAGACTTTTGTCATGCCGCACCCTGGGCGCGGCCTGCGAGGAGGAATCCCCCTCGGTGTGCCAACGCGACCAGAAGGGGATTCCTCCCACCGCACGAAATGACAGAGTCGCTGGCCAGCGCAGGGCAGACCCGAGTCATCC
>CAMPHP010000582.1 GCA_946885925.1 uncultured Litorilinea sp. | reverse complement strand
TCCATACACATACACCCCAGTTCAAAGATCCTGTGCCAGCAGACAAGATCGTCATCAATAACAAATGGCGGCCCGACCGGGCAGTCAAAGCCACGACCTCATGGGATGACTACTTTGAAGCGCAAAAGCCCGCCAGCAAATCAGTCGTCTTCAACATCGCCTGGCATCCCGGGCAGCCTGATGACCGCTTGGCTGGCGGCAATAGCACGGATTCAAGCTGGTACAGAAACAACGGCAAAGGCAATTACAACGATGCCACCGCTACCTTTGTTCGTGCCCATCCGGATAAGCTCATCGGCTTCATGGCCCTCCATCCCTTTGACGTTGACTGCCTGGATGAATTTGAGCGCTGCCGCACCGACTTGGGCATGAAGGGCGTAAAGCTTGGTGCCAACTACCAGAACTTTGATCCGCTGGAAGCACGCGCGCTCGCCATCTATGAACGCGCCCAAAAATACGGTCTGCCCGTTCTCTTCCATCAAGGCACATCACCAGTACGCACAGCGCCCATCCGCTATGCCCATCCACTCATCACGGATGAAATTGCGATGCGCTACCCCGACCTCAAGATCATCATGGCCCACCTCGGCCATCCCTGGCAGGTGGACACAGCTGTCGTCGTCCGCAAACATCCCAATGTCTATGCGGATATGTCCGCCAACTTCTATCGTCCTTACTCCTTCTGGGAGCAAATGGTCAAGGCCATCGAGTGGAATGTCACCGACAAAATCCTCTTTGGCACCGACTTCCCCGTGACCAACATGCAAGAGTCCATTGATGCCTTTCGCAACATCAACAGCATTGTCGAAGGCACAAAACTACCGCGCGTGCCAGAAGAGGTCATCGAATCAATCATCCACCGCGATTCACTGAGCCTGCTAGGCCTTAGTTAACCGCGCAGCAGAGATCTCATGCGGCTGTGGATTGCGCGGCCTGGACGATAATGTTCACGGCGGTCTCAGCGGGAATGCGCCCGGTGTTGACCATCAAGTGGTAATGCCGCGCATCCCTCCAACTGATAGCAGGGAAAAAGTGGCGAAACCAGTCATTGCGTTGGTCGTCTGCCTGGCGCACCACCCGCAAGGCCATTTCTTCGTTAGGCAGCCCCCTGCTCTGTTGAATACGAGCCGCCCGCACTTCCAAGGGCGCGTAAATACGCACATGCAGCGCCTGTGGATAGTCGGCCAAGAGAAGTTGCGTACCCCGGCCCACAAAAACAACATTATCCTGGTCAGCTAGGGCGCGGATCGCCGCGCCCATGTGGGTGACAAAGCTTTTCGCATCGGTAAAACTACCCGGCTTGCGCGCGCCAGCCCCAAACAAAGATTTCATCTCCTCTGAGACCAAAACGGGCCGCGAGACGAGTCGTTCTTCGGCTTGCACGATCATCTCCACCGAAACGCCTTCTTGTTGGGCCATCTGGGCCAAGACCTCCTTGTCCACGCACACAGCCGATAACTGTGCAGCCACCTCCTCAGCAATGCGTGTGCCATTCGAACCAAGTTGCCGCGAGATAGTGACAACGGACATAGTTTGCCTTCTTTCTCCCTCGCCTAAGGGGAAATCGAGTAAATGACTGGCTCAAGGGTCATCAACCGGCACCTTCAAACGGAGTCATCAATTGGAAAAAGTTTCCATCGGGATCTGCAAAGGTGGCAATCCACATCCCTTCCATCTCATATGGCTCCTGAATCACGGTTGCACCAGTAGCCTTAATTCGCTCAAACTCCTCTTTCACCTGCTCCGTTTCGAAGTTACACATCACTCGACCGGGATCTTTGGCCATCCCTTTCATATCCGAGTGTTCTCCTACCATGAAAAAAGTGTTTCCCACTTGCCATCCATACTCAATTCCCTCCACCACCACATCAGCAGGGCGGGCAAAAACTCTCGCATAGAATTCCGCCATGACGCTCGGTTGCGTAGATCCCACCATGATAGAATTTAGATTCAACATATAGGGTTCCTCCAGAGAACTAGGATACCAAGCCTATTCCCCACCAAACAGGCTCACGCACCACGGGCACCACTATAGAGCCGCATCTAGGATCAATCTTGCCTTGCTGGTTCTCTCATCCGTGTGGCTCCCATTGTAATCAATATGTAAACTAGGGGCAACAGCGCCGCAACTGGGCCACTTGTGGCCGCATTCTCTCAACGACATCAAAAAACAACATGTCAGACAAATGACTCGGAGCGACACGTCCTTTAGCTGATCTAATGACAGAAAAAATCACCCATGCTTAACAAGCAAGGTCTATTCACCAGTGTACGGTTGTCAATTTCCAGCTTAGGTCGTACAATGCTCGATATTCATTCTCCATACCATCCCAACGCAGGCGACACCTGCCCCCGAGGTTCGTAGTGATGACTGATGCAGTGCTGCTTGGTACCCCCGAAGTAGGCCAACTGGTGGAGGTACGCCAACGCAATTATGTAGTAACCGAAGTAAACAAAGGCACATTACCTGTTTCACACCTCGACAACCGCCACGCTTCCGGACAGGCCAATCATCTCATCACCCTCAATGCCCTCGAGGATGATGCGCTCGGCGAAGAACTCCAAGTTATTTGGGAACTTGAACCAAACACCCGCATCTATGAACGGGCGGCACTGCCCACGCCGGATGCCTTTGATACACCCTCGCGCTTTGATGCCTTTCTCAACGCCGTGCGTTGGGGTGCTGTCGTGTCGGCGGATGGGCGAGCATTGCAAGCGCCCTTTCGCAGTGGCATTGACATAGAAGATTACCAGCTTGACCCCGTCGTGCGCGCCATCCAGATGCCGCGCGCCAACCTGCTCATAGCCGATGATGTAGGCTTAGGCAAAACCATTGAAACCGGGCTAGTCGTCCAAGAACTAAGCATCCGCCAGCGCGTGCGCCGCGTGCTGGTCGTATGCCCTGCCGCGCTCCAACTCCAATGGCAGGAGCAGATGCGCGACAAGTTTGGCCTGGAATTTCGCATTGTCAACAGCGAACTCATGCACGACTTGCGGCGCAGCCGCGGCATCCACACCAACCCGTGGAGCCACTTTCCCCGGCTGATTACCTCCATCGACTATCTTAAGCGCGACCGTCCCATGCGCCTTTTCCGCGAGACATTACCTGCCGCCGGTGAATCAATCTACCCGCGACGCTATGATCTACTCATTGTCGATGAAGCCCACAATATCGCACCTTCGGGCCGCGGACGCTATGCCGTGGATTCGCTGCGTACCAAGGCTGTCCGCGAACTCGCTCCACATTTTGAGCACAAGCTCTTTCTGACAGCAACACCCCACAATGGCTATGCCGAGAGCTTTTCGGCCTTATTAGAGCTACTGGATAACCAGCGCTTTGCACGCGGTGTCGAACCGGAGCCAGAGCAATTGGCCGCGGTCATGGTGCGCCGCCTCAAGACCGAGCTACCACTTGATGATTTCGGCCAACCCCGTTTCCACGCACGTCTCTTGGAAGCCATCGAAGTCGAGCATAGCGAAGACGAACGCACCGCCCACCGCAAACTGCGCGACTATACCCGCCTGCGCCAGCGTCATGCTGCCGACCCTGCCGAGCGCACTGCCAGCGAGTATGTAATGAAATTGCTCAAAAAGCGGCTCTTTTCCTCCCCCGCAGCCTTTGCGCGCACGCTGGCCCAGCACACCGAGACACTCACCGC
>CAMPHP010000581.1 GCA_946885925.1 uncultured Litorilinea sp. | reverse complement strand
GTTAATAGGTGACGCGTTAATAGGTGACAACAACCTTCCTGGAAGCCTGGAACCCTCTGGGTGGCTTCCAGGAAGGTTTTCTCTACGCTACCGGCCCAACTGGCTGCGGATAAAGCGAATCCCCATCTGGATCAGGAACCAAGCACCCCCAAAGGCAAAGCCCAAGAGGACTACCCCAAAGAATAGGGCAAAGCTTTGCGTATCAAAGCTCTGTTCTGATGCGCCCAAGAGCCAGCGCCATCCGCGTGGAATTGACTCTCCCTCGTCAATGCGATAGACGCCGATCAACGAGTCGCCGAGCAAGCCACTAATCAGCGTACAGAGGGCAACCACGCCCAAAATAGTATAGCGGATAACACCTTGTTCGCTACGCGCGCGTGGCGGAATATATTGACGTGGATCCATGCAATTGCCCTGCTCAATAATCACTTGTTAGTTTACGAACGATAGCTACTCTGCCAGCGTGGCAGCAAGCGCTTCTGCCAAGTGTACTGGCAGCCGCTCGGTGAAATGATCAATTTGGTGGCGACAGCTTGTGCCACTGGCGACGATGACTGTATCTGCGGCGGCAGCGCGCACCGCAGGGAAAAGCCTGTCTTCTCCAATACGCCGGCTGACCTCATAATGGTCACGCTCATAGCCAAAATCGCCTGCCATGCCACAGCAACCGCTGGGGATGACCTCCACCGTGTAACCAACGGCGCGTAGGGCTGCCACTGTGCTTTCATTGCCAACGAGCGTTTTGTGGTGGCAGTGACCGTGGAGCAACGCCTTGCGTGGCTGGTTGGTGGTCGGCAGGGTAAAGCGTCCCGCAGCGGCAGCCTGCGCAACGAATTCGTCAAAGGTGAGTGCTTGGCTGGCGACCACCTTGGCACGCTGAGGATCGCTGGCAAGCGTGAGATACTCATCGCGTAGCGTGAGAATACAACTTGGCTCCACGCCGACAATGGGAATTCCTGCCTGGGCATAGGGCGCGAGCAAGGCAACATTGTGGTCCACCCAGGGGCGCGCCTGATCTGCTTGCCCGCCAGTGATGAGGGGGCGACCACAGCATTTGCGCCCATCGGCTAGAAAGACAGCATAACCTGCTGCCTCCAGCACCTTGACCATTGCTTGTCCAATGGCTGTTTCGTTATAGTTGACCCACGTGTCGTGGAAAAGTAGCACTGGCCCGTTGGGTGCGCTGGTTGTAACCGCACTCCCCAATCGCTCTCTGCGACGCGCAAACCAGGAGGCAAAGGTCTCTGGCGCATAAGCAGGCAATTCACGCGCGGGGTGGATGCCGATTTTGGCAAAGAGACTTTTGGCAACGGGTGTCTTCAAGCTCCAGTTGACCAGAGGCGTTACAGCTGGGGTGAGTTTGTACATCAGCTCATTGAGTGTGGGCAGCAGCCCCATCAGCCGGTTAAAGAGGGGCAGCCCGTTGCGCTGGTAGTAGTGGACGAGATATTCAGATTTGATCTTCGCCATATCCACCGACGAAGGGCATTCCGTCTTACAAGCCTTGCAGCCCAGACAGAGGTCTAAAACGCCATACAGCTCATCGCTATAAAGCTCTTCTTGGGGAATACGTCCAGCCAACGCATTACGTAGCGCATTGGCGCGGGCGCGTGTGGTGTCGTGCTCATCACGCGTCGCCATATAGCTGGGGCACATTGACCCCGAACCTACCTTGCGACAAACCCCTGCACCGTTGCACATCTCGATAGCGGCGGCAAAACCACCATCACTGCTCCAATCGACAACAGTCTTGAGTTCGATGGTTTGATAGGTGGGGCCATAGCGCAGGTTTTCGGTAACAGGTGGTGCATCGACAATTTTACCAGGATTGAGCTGGTTGTTGGGGTCAAAGGTACGTTTGACCTCCTGCAACGTGGCATAGAGTTGGGGGCCAAAGAGCTTGGGGTTGAGAGCGCTACGAGCCAGCCCGTCGCCATGTTCGCCGCTCATTGCACCGCCATACTGAACGGCCAAATCACAGGCATACTCACCCAACAGCTGGAGCAGTTCAACACCGCGCGCGGTCTTGACATTGACCAGCGGGCGCACATGCAGACAGCCCGCAGAAGCATGGGCATAGACCGCCACGTCGGGAATATCACCCTGGCTGTGAGCAAAGGTCAAGATTTTGCGCAAGTAATCGGCTAGCGTTTCTTGAGGAACAGAGACATCTTCAATGCCGGGAATGGGCTTATAGTCGCTGCGACGGCTCATGAGGATATTCAACCCTGCCTTGCGTACCGTCCACACGTCGTTCTGTTGGGCAGGGGTGGTGACATGCAGCACCACACCCTGAAAGCCGCGCGCCTTGAGGTGTTGCTCCAAGTGTTGCAACTTGGCACCAAGCTCGCCTTCGCTGCTGCCATAATATTCGGTGAGCAGCACAGCCGCCGGGTCACCTACAATAAAGTTGAGGCGTTTGGCCCATTCTGGTTGGGCACGCGCCAAGTCCAACATCTGCTTATCGAGCAGCTCAGATGCGCTAGGCTCGGTCTCCAAGATGTCGGGGATAGCAGCACAAGCTTCCACAACATCATCAAAATGGACAACTGCCAGGGCTGTGAGCTTAGGCTTAGCGACTAAATTCACCGTGATTTCGGTCATCGTCGCCAGCGTGCCCTCACTGCCTGTAAGCAGTTGGGAGAGATTAAAGCGGTCAATGGTGGTGGGATCACAGATGGCAGGACGGAAACGGGTATCAAAGCTCAAGCGCGCGCGTTGATCAGCGGGCAAGTGCGCAGCAGCCAGTCGATCCAAGTTGTAGCCGGATGCACGCCGCCAGTGCTTGGGCCAGCGCGTGATGATCTCTTCCATTGCGTCATGCAGGAGAACGGGGATGCGCCGGTAGATGGCTGCTTCCAGCGAGTCACCGCGACCTTTGGCGGCAACTCCCTCGGCATCCAGCGGGCCAAAGGTGACGCGCGAACCATCGGCCAAGATTGCCTTGGTCGAGGCTACATGATCCGCCATCATGCCATAGAGGATGCTATGGCTGCCTGAAGCATTGTTGCCCACCGTGCCGCCGATGGTCGCCCGGTCGGCGCTTGCGGGATCAGGGCCGAGCATCAGCCCATGTTTGCTGAGCAAGCGATTCAGCGGTGTCACCATCATCCCCGGCTGCACGGTGACTGTGCGCGCCTCTGGGTTGACGTTCACCACTTCACCCATATATTTGCTGAAATCAATGACGATGGCCGCGCCCACAGCCTGACCTGCCAGCGAACTGCCACTGCCGCGCGGCAGGATCGGTACTTTGCGCCTGGCTGCGATCTCTATCGTGGCTTGTACATCTTCTTCACGCTTGGGGATGACCACACCAACAGGCTGAATCTGATAGAGGCTGGCGTCGGTGCTATACAACATGCGCGAATAGCCATCAAAGCGCACCTCCCCCTGAACAACTTGCTGCAATTCGGCAGCAAGGTCACGGCTTTCTTCAATGACGAACTGCATGTCGGTTGGGGTCAGATTGCTACGCGTTACAACAGCGGTCATACATGGGCCTTTCCGGCAAAAATGGCGACAGGATATGCAATGCACTTTATCCAATGCGCGCCAAAATGCCAAATTATCTAGGGGATACCAAAGGGTAAGAATCAGGGAGTAAGAACCAGGGGGTAAGAACTATATTAAGCTGCTATATAACCCAACAGGTAGGTAC
>CAMPHP010000580.1 GCA_946885925.1 uncultured Litorilinea sp. | reverse complement strand
AAGTGGCTCAATACGCGGCCCAAGCTGCTCATCCTCGACGAGCCGACGCGCGGGATTGACGTAGGTACGAAGGCCGAGGTGCATCGTATGATTGGTGATCTAGCAGCCGAGGGTATGGCGATCATCCTCATCTCGTCTGACCTACCCGAAGTGCTGGCGATGAGCGACCGCATTCTGGTTATGCGCGAAGGGCGGCAGATGGCAATTTTTGACCGCGCTGAAGCCACACAAGAGCGCGTCCTCGCCGCAGCAATGGGTGAAACAGAACCACAAGCCGCGCTGCCGGAAACACCGGAAACAGAGGTGAGCGCATGAATGCACTTTTGCGCCGCTTTCGTCCAGAGCAGGTACGTGTCTTGATTCTGCTCCTCATCATCCTGCTCATCTTACTCTTCTTTGGCACCCAGATCGAGAATTACTTCTCTCCTCGATTCTTCAACCGCATTGCGACCAGCGCGGCGATTGTTGCCGTGGTCGCTACGGGGCAGACGCTGGTTGTGTTAACCCGCAACATCGACCTCTCGGTAGGCTCAATTGTCGGCTTCACGGCTTACTTTGTGGGGACGCAACTGGCGAATAACAATGAGTTACAGCCCCTGGTCGTCGTGCTCATGGCAATCGGTGTGGGCGCATTGCTAGGGGTCGTCAATGGACTGCTGGTAGCCTATGGCCGCGTGCCTGCCATTATCACGACGTTGGGCACTTTGGCGATTTACCGCACCTTCCTGGTTGAATACTCAGGGGCAAAAACCGTAACCACAGCATCTTTGCCTGCCTGGCTCGTTGATATGCCCCAGGTGACTCCCTTTTCGATTGGCGAGTTGGACTTCCGGCTGCTGACCCTTATTGCACTCGTGGTTGTTCTGATCTTCGAGTTCGTGCTGATGTACTTGCCGTGGGGGCGGCGGCTCTATGCCATCGGCTCCAATCCGGAAGCCGCCCAGATTGTGGGGCTGCCCGTACAACGCACCGTCTTTAGCACATTTGTGATCTGCGGTGCGCTGGCAGGGCTGGCGGGGTTCATGTTCCTGGCACGCTTTGGCAATATCACCGTAGTAGCGGGACAGGGGCTGGAATTGCAAGTTGTGGCCGCGGTGGTCGTCGGTGGCGTCAATATCTTTGGCGGTTCCGGAACTGCCGTGGGTGCGCTGCTGGGCACAAGTCTGATTGATTTACTTGATCAAAGCTTGATCCGCTGGCTAGAGATCAGCGAATTCTGGCGTGATGCCATTCTCGGTCTCTTGATCCTGCTGGCTGTGGCGACGGATGCCGTGTTGTTAAAGCGCATGCGTCTCTGGTGGGCACAGCGGCTCCAAGCACAAAGCACTGCATTGCATAGAGAAGTGCCCACAGAAGCAGCACCAGAAATGACCCCAGAAGTGGCCTCAGACGTAGCGATAGAAGGGAGAGAAGGCCATGCGTCATAGGTGGCAGTGGCTCAGAAATTGGGAAGGATTGCTGCTGCTCCTTCTGATCATCTCGATTGCCTTCAACGCCCTACAAACGCCTTATTATCTCAGCGTCGGCAACGTGATCAACCTCTTCATGCTTTCCATAGAGAAGATCATCGTGGCACTGATCATGACTATGATCATCATCAACGGCGAGATCGATTTGTCGGTGGCATCGGTCATGGGGTTGGCGGCCTGCATTATGGCCTCGTTGTGGGAACATGGCGTCTCAATTCCAGTGGGCATTGTGGCTGGCTTGCTGGCAGGACTTGCCGCCGGAGCCTTTAATGGCTTTTGGATCGCCTATATGGGCTTGCCCTCGCTCGCCGTGACACTCGCCGGGCTGATTGGCTACCGGGGTGCAGCGCGCATCTTGTTGGAGGATCGCTCGATTGGCGAATTTCCCGCCTGGTTTGACCGCTTGGGCCAACAGCCATTGGTGGGGCCGCTGCCCCTAGCGTTGATCATCTTTTTCGCCCTCGCGATGATAGCCCTCATCGTCTTGCACTTCTCCGGCTTCGGACGTTACCTCTACGTCATCGGCAACAACCAAGAGGTGGCGCGCTACTCCGGTGTTAGAGTCAGGCGGGTTAAGATGATCCTCTTTATGGCATCCGGTCTAATCTCGGCACTCGCCGGGCTGCTTTTTGCAGCGCGGTTGGGTGCGGTGCGTGGCGATCTGGCGCTAGGTTTCGAGCTAGACATCATCACGATGGTCTTGCTGGGTGGTGTCAGCATCTTTGGCGGGACAGGCTCGATGGTGGGTGTGGCGCTTTCGATGCTGCTCATTCTCAACTTACGCAATGGCATGTCACTAGCCAACTTGAGCGGGCATATCCAAACGGGTGTCGTCGGCTTGCTGCTCATCCTGTCGGTGCTTATACCCAATTTGGTACAGCAGGCGAAGGAGGTTTGGCGGCGGCGGCAATTATCCCATGTGGCAGTGGCGGGTCATGAGGTGCGAAGATCCTCGGAGACATAGGCGTTTTAGGCGTTTGATATTGATCTTGTGATATTGATCTTGGCTTTCAACAAAGGAGAACTAGGTATGAGCAAGGTCTTAAAATCTGTAACAATGCTATTGGTGCTCGTGTTGATGTTGGCAGCCTGTGCGCCAGCCACCACGACTGCTCCCGGGGAGACTGAATCAGCAGCCGAAGCAACCGAGCCTGCCGCCACGGAAGCTGAAACAGAAGCGACAGAAGCCCCAGCCGAAGAAGGGGCTACAGAAGAAGCGACAACGGAACCTACAGAGGAAGCTACTGGAGAAGCTACCGGCGAGGCGACAGAAGCAGCCACAGCTGAGCCAGCCGAAGAAGGCGCAGCAAGTGGCGAAGCCATTAACATGGTGCTGCTGCCCAAGTTCCTCGGCATTCTCGTCTTTAACCAAGCCCATCAAGGGGCTATGGAGGCACATGAAGAGGTGGGCAATACAGGAACGCTTGAGTTCCTGGGGCCGACACCCGAAAATAGTGTTGCTGGACAGATTGAAATCGTGACCACTGCCACCACCCAAGGCGTTGATGCTATCATGATCTCGAATAACTCTGGCGACCAAATTGCGCCCGCCGCACAAGCCGCGCGCGATGCGGGCATGACTGTCGTGACGTGGGATTCGCCTATCCCATCGGCAGAAGGCGAGCAGGTATTCGTTGCCCAAGTCGACTTTGACGAGACTGGTGTGGTCATGGCTGACATGGCGTTGAGAATCCTGGGCGAAGATGGCGGTCAGTTTGCCATTCTCTCGGCTTCACCCGATGCCGCCAATCAGAATGCCTGGATCGCAGCCATGAACGAGGCACTGGCAGATCCCAAATACGCAAACCTTGAACTTGTCGATACTGTCTATGGCAACGACCAGTCAGAGGAAAGCTACAACCAGGCTTTGGGGCTGGTGGACAAATACCCCGATCTTGAGTTGATCATGGCTCCGACCACTGTTGGTATTGCTGCCGCAGCCAAGGCAATGCAGGACGAGGGGTTATGCGAAGAGGTCAAGGTCAGTGGCTTAGGTCTGCCCGCGGAAATGGTTTCCTATACCCTAAATGGCTGTGCTCCTGAATTTGCCCTGTGGAGCTTTGTCGACTTGGGCTATCTGACCTACCATGTAGCCTACCAACTAGCCACGGGCGCAATCACGGCAGAAGAAGGCCAAAGCTTCAGTGCCGGGCGCATGGGTGAGTACACCATTGAGAAAGACCCAACTCGCGA
>CAMPHP010000579.1 GCA_946885925.1 uncultured Litorilinea sp. | reverse complement strand
GGCCAGCGGATAAGAAAGGGAATATGGATCGATTCTTCCCACGGCTGTTGCTTTTTCATGCGCCCGTGCGACCAGAGCATATCGCCGTGATCCGAGGTAAAGACTACGATGGTATCACCTGCCAACCCCGTTTCATCCAGGAAATCCAAAATGCGCCCTAGCTGGTAATCGAGCGCCGTGATTGCCGCATAGTAATTGGCGATCGTCTCGCGCGTCTCCCAGTCACGCGCCAGGGGAGCCGCGTCGGCATGTACCGCTGAGACATTCGGGCGCAATGTGATCGTAGTGGGGTCATATTGATCCTTAAAGACTTCCGGCACGAGGGGATAAGGGTCGTGGGGCGGCCCCCAAGAGAGCATCAAGCAAAAGGGTCGCTCATCTACCGTTGCCAAGAAGTCCAACGCCAAGTTGGTCTGCACCTCTGGCTCATAACCTTCCATGCGAATCGCGACAGGCAAGTCGCGATAATATTTGTCGGCGCGAAAGTAATCGTGAGAGCAGTTATACGCCGCCCAATACTCAAAACCGTGACGGCGCGGCCCTGGCGGTGTCCACTTGCTGCGCGGCACACCATCCAGATGCCACTTACCAATATAGCCCGTGCGGTATCCGGCACTGCGAAACATCTCACCCAGCGATGGCAGTTCTGTAGACAGCGGCAAATCATTGGCAACTACACGGTTTGCGGCAGGATAGAGACCTGTCAGCAGCATGGCGCGGCTGGCGGTACAAACCGGCGTATTCGCATAAGCATGCGTGAGGCGCATCCCCTGTTCCGCCAAACGGTCAAGATTGGGCGTGTACAATTGCGTATTGCCCGCACAATGCATATCCATGCCACGCATCTGATCCGCAAAGATGTAGAGGAGGTTAGGCCGAGAAGTGATAGGCATATCCGGTAAGGTTTAGCGATAGATGGAGCCATTGCTAGCGGTTAGCAACAGTCACTTGGTGGGCAGTAGAAATTTTGGCCCTACTATAGCATAGGTTGCTGTCAGAGCGTATTACCCGCACTCATGCATTGGGGCCGGAACGCCGCTATCTCCCTCGTCGGTCGGGACAGGCCTGGCGGCACTACCAGCACCTTGCTGGCGCTTCCGGTCTAGGCCCCTAACCTGAAAGCTCCCCAAAGGGATTACCCACAAGAAAACGAACAAACCGCACAAATGATTTTGGGGCTTGACACCAGAACGCACGTTCTGCTATAGTGGATTCCAGAACGTGCGTTCTAATTTTCTCCACGTTCTGCCTCAAGCGCAAACCCAGACTCGATTGCGTGCCTTAAGCGTTGCTGCGAGCCTGATAAAGTGAAGCCTGGTCGTATGCGCCATTGGAGTGCCCGGATCGCCACAGGCGAACTCCGTGGTCCAATGCCCGACCGGGCTTTTTGTATGCTTCTTTTACAACCATTTTCACACAACATCAATCTCGTTGCCGCAGCGCAAAGAGGTATTCAGATGGCTTATCGGAAACGAACACTGGAAATGCAGGCAGACACGATTGAAGCTGTCTTGGCACGCAATAAAGTGTCAGCACGCGTCAAGGGTGGCGTCGTCACCCCCCGCTTTGTTCAATTCCACATCAGCACCGAAGTCGGCGCAAAAGTAAAGCAGGTAACAAGTTTGGCGGACGAGATTGCATTGGCATTGGGCAAACGCGAGGCACGCATCTATCGCAAAGGAGCCGCGATCAATGTAGAAGTGCCGCGCAGCCAGATCGAGCCGGTGCGCCTGCTGCCCCTCTGCGCTCGTCTGGCAGCCGCTCCCGCCTTTACTGCGGTTCTAGGCGTGGAAGAGGATGGTACGCCGCTCCTCGTACGCCTAACTGCGCCCGATGTGGCTCATATTCTCATCGTAGGCACGACAGGCAGTGGCAAGACAGCCTTGGCGCGTACGCTGTTGACCTCACTTGCCATGCACAATCGCCAGACGCAAGTGCAACTGATCCTGATTGACCCCAAGGGCCGCGGCTTTGGCCCACTGGCGCAACTTCCCCATGTCTTGGGTAGTGTCGCCGCAGATGCCGGTGCAGTGATTGAGCGGCTGCGTTGGGTGGTCGAGGAGATGGAACGGCGCGACCGTGAGCAGGTCAACCGCCCGTTGCTCGTCGTTGCTGTGGATGAGCTAGCCGATTTGCTTCAAACTGGCGGTAGTGCAGCGGAAGCAATGCTGACCCGGCTCAGCCAGCGCGGGCGCGAAGCTGGCATCCATCTGGTCGCCTGTACACAGAAACCCACAGCCGCGCTGATCGGTGGTGCTATCAAGGCCAACTTCCCCATTCGTTTGGTGGGCGCAGTCGCAAGCCGCGACGAAGCGCGTTATGCCACCGGATTGGCAGACAGCGGTGCCGAAAAATTGGAAGGCAAAGGCGACTTTATGTTGGTCTCCAAAGGCGAGGCAGTACGCTTTCAAGCGGCTTGGTTGGGGCCAAACGATCTGAACACCGTTTTAGAGGCACTGGTGAACGGTCACCGCACCAGCCGCCGTTGGCAAGATACAGGTGAGCCGCCACCGGCAAGTCCAGCCCCCAAAGCATCTGGCTTTTGGGCCAAGCTTTTCGGCGGCAATTCTTCGTGATCGATTAACAGTACCCCATCAACAAGTTCAAGGACTTATACAACGCTGCGCGACAGCGTATTCAGACGAAAGGACGTTGAAGATGAAACAGTACCTTGGGTTGGCAGCACTTATCTTCGTAGCCATTGCCGCGTGGCGCATTGCTGGACAGTTAAGCGCGGATGCGCTGGGAATGGCGGTCGGTGTCCTCTTTGGCATATTGGCTGGCGTGCCGACTGCGCTCTTGGTTATGGCTTCTGGACGCCGCCGCGCCGCCGAAGAAGAAGAGACAAGCACGCGCCGCCGCCAGTCACAGGGCATGCCTCAACATCCTGCCTACTATGGGGGCTATGGTCCAGGCTATCCTCCCCAGCCTCCGGTGATTGTTCTGGCAGCGCCAGGAATGGGACAGCCGGGCTATCCGCAGGGCTATGGCGATCCCTACGGGCAACAACGGATGCGTGCACTCCCCGCACCCGAAGCCGTGGATGTTCGCCAATTTAAGGTCGTCGGCGAAAAGGAAGAATGGGTGGACGAATGGTAAGCAGCTAGGTGAGCAGAGCGAACGCAGCATCTTTTGAACATTGATCAATGTTCAAAAGACATCCGTAACAGGCCCCATTGGGGGCAAATCAACCTCGCCAGCCGGACGTAAGCTATGCTCATCCAAGTTGAAACCGTCTCCTGCGTGGAGGGTATAGCAGAGTGCCCCTGTTATCCCTTCACCAGGAGCGGCGTATATGTCGGCAGTTAGAATGGATTGACCATCAACCACAGTCACCGGATTGGGTCCGGCAGACTGGAGCGTGTTGTCGGGATAGAGGATAGCGGCGCTGCCTGCTGGCAATCCAACACCAATTAAGAAGGGGTTAGCGGCAACCGCAGCCAGCAACCGTTGTTCATGCTCCATAGTTAGCGGCGTAACGCTCGACGTAGCATCCAGCACCAGACGATTGACCAGCCCTAACCCTGGACCAAAGTCAACCATGCCTCGCACAGTCGCGGGTTGCGAACCGTGGCGAATCATATGCTGGCAGAGAAATGCGCTTGCTGCACCCAGACCAGCAACAAGCTTGCTGCGCGCATTGGCTCGCCGGATCGCCTGAGCCAACGG
>CAMPHP010000578.1 GCA_946885925.1 uncultured Litorilinea sp. | reverse complement strand
GAAGCCCTCTGGGTCCCACTACCGCGCCCATATTGTCACCCCACCCCAGGGCGCGGCATGACAATAGGGGTATTAAAGCGGCACAGCCTCTACGCAATACGCTGTTCCAACTAACAGGCTAGACCGTTGGCTCCCACGTCGTGTAGCGCGGCCCAATGTAACGCGACTGAGGCCGGATCAACCGTCCTGTCGCCAGTTGCTCTCGCGCATGAGCGATCCATCCTGCGGTACGACCAATCGCAAAGGTCGGTGTAAAAAGCTCAGTGTCTAGGCCTAGTCCATGCAACAGCAGCGCTGTGTAGAACTCTACATTGGTCTGCAGATTTCGCCCCGGTTTATACTCCTCCAATAGCGCCAGTGCCTTCTGTTCCACAAACTTCGCCAATTCATACAATTGGCGGCGCGGACCCTCAGCAAACATCTCTTCTGCGGCCTCTGCCAAGACCTCGGCACGCGGGTCGCGCACCTTATAGACACGATGCCCGAAGCCCATAAGCCGCTCGCCACGTTCTAGCTTTGCACGTAGATAAGGCTCTGCGGCCTCTGGTTTGCCAATTTCAAAGACCATCTCCAAAGCTGGCCCTGGTGCGCCACCATGCAGTGGCCCTTTGAGCGCACCAATTGCACCCACCACTGCCGAAGTCATATCGGATTGCGTGGAGATAATCACTCGTGCAGCAAATGTTGACGCATTCAGTCCGTGATCAATAATTGTATTTAGATAAGTCTCCAACCCGCGCACCGCTGCCGCGTCTGCTTGCGTGCCTGTTAGCATATAGAGATAATTCGCAGCATGGCTCAAGTCGGTACGCGGCGCAACAGGAGTATGACCATTGCGTAACCGCCAATAAGCGGCCACAACAGTCGGCATCCGCGCCAAAAGTGCCTTGCATACCAACTCTTGATCTTCGCTCTCCACATTCAGATCCAATGTGCCCGCAGCAATGCGTAAAGCATCCATCGCAGGCTTTTTTTGTTCTGCCACGGCTGCCAACAGCTCCAGGGTAGCGGTCGGCACTGTTCGCAATGCAGCCAATTCCTGCGTAAAAGCAGTAAGTTGCTGATGGTTGGCACGAGTTCCATACCAGAGCAAGTAGGCGACTTCCTCAAAAGTCGCCTTTGGGGCAATCTCCTCTACCGGATACCCCGCAATAATCAACTCGCCCTTCTGACCATCCACATGGCTCAAACGCGTCTCGGCGGCAACCACCCCTTCCAAACCAGGGCGAAACTCGCTAGAGGGAACAGAAGGAGTAGCGGAAGAAACTGATGTCGTTGGTGTCATGGATTCTCCTTACAAGTTGATGATTTCAACGTTATGATAAGCAGAAAGGACCCTTTTTGCATTGCTTTCTGCATTGGTCAACTTATGGTAGGATAGACACTCACATGGAACTTGTCAATCTTGATCAATAAATCAATATATCGAAAATGTATCAAAGTGGTGTAAATGTCAGACAAGCCGCAAAATCCAACCTATTTAACATCTAGCCAGGCCGCCGAATATTTGGGCATTTCCCCCGCCACGCTCTACTCCTATGTAAGCCGTGGCCTCTTACGTTCTGAGCCGCTGGGCACAAACTCACGCAGCCGGCGTTATCTTGCTGCCGATATTTACGCGCTGCGCCAGCGTAAAGAACAGCGCCGCAATCCAGCCACTGTTGCAGCCACAGTTTTGGACTTTGGCGAGCCTGTCCTTTCCTCTGGCATCACGCTTATCCAAAGCGGAAAGCTCTATTATCGAGGTTATGACGCATGCGAGCTAGCTCGCAGTTCAACCTTTGAGAGTGTTGCTAATTTACTGTGGACAGGCGAACTCAGCCAACTGCCGTCAACGCCACCATTACCGAGTACCTGGTCAACATTCCTCGACACCATTCCGCCCCAAACCACACCCTTGGCAGCCTTGCAGAGTTTTTTGCCGCTAGCACAGAGCCTTGATGCAAGTGCCCACGACACATCACCGCAGGCCGTCGTACGCCTAGGGCAAACAGTGATCTACTTGCTCATTTCCATCATCGGCGCAAATTCGCGCGCGCCAAGCGTAGTCGAGGGCTTGAAGAATGCTTGGCATCCTGCTACGCCTGACGCGACCGCCCTACTCAACGCCATGCTCATTCTCACTGCCGACCATGAACTCAACATTTCATCTTTTACAGCCCGCTGTGTTGCCTCTACCGGAGCCCCTCCCCATGCGGCACTAGCGGCTGCACTGGCTGCATTACAAGGCCCGCGGCATGGAGGGCAGACACTCCGTTGCGAAGCATTCCTACGCGAAATCGCATGGGATGGCCCACAAGCTGTCGCCAATCGTCTGCGACGCGGGGACTCGATACCAGGTTTCGGCCATCTCCTTTATCCCGACGGTGATCCCCGCGGTCGCTATCTAGTTGACGCGGCCCTCGCCGCGGCTCCGAATTCATCTGCTGCGAGTGTTGTCCGCACTGCCTGTGATACAGTGTTCCAGCAACTAGGTCTAGCGCCCACGGTAGATTTTGGCTTGGTCGCGGCGGGACGTATTCTAGGACTGCCTGCGGGTGCGCCACTTCTCATCTTTGCCCTGGGTCGCATCGCAGGATGGATCGGCCACATTATCGAGCAATATCAGGCCGATCATCTTATCCGCCCTCGCGCTCGCTACAATGGCCCACAACCGCGCACAGAGTGAAAGAGACGACAAGGAACCCACTATAGGTACTTTTCTGGAGCCATCCTGCCCGATTCATTGCGCTGGTTGTGGCGCACCAACACCTAGCCTGTCCAGATTGTTCGCCACTCGTGCCCTGTGCTAAAATAGAGAGTATGGGAAGCATTCTGCCCGACGATTTTGTCTTTAGCCAGTCCAATCTACAAGCCTACGCAGATTGCCCTCGCCGCTTCTGGCTCACCTTTGTCCAGCGTCTCCCCTGGCCCGCGGCTGAGGCTAGCCCGGTACAGGAACACGAGTACATGATGCGGCTCGGCTCAACCTTTCACCGCGCCATCCATCGCGCTGAGATTGGTATCCCACCAGAGGCCATTGCCCTCCAACTTGAAGATCCTCTGGATCAATGGTTTGCTAGCTATCTCCAGTACCGGCCTCGCGACTTGCCTACGGCTGTCGTGCAAACCGAATCTGTGCTGACAATGCCTTTTCAAATTGGCGCTGGCCCCATTTGCCGGCTGATCGCCAAGTACGACTTGATCGCCATTGAGCCAACGCAACGCGCCGTCATCATCGACTGGAAGACCACACGGCGACGCACGGAACCCAGCACGTTGCGCCAACGCCTACAATCCCAGGTCTATCCCTATCTCTTGGTCGAAGCCAGTGCCCAACTACCTTGGGGACCAATCGTCCCCGAGCAGGTTGAGATGCGCTATTGGTTTACCACTGCACCCGACGAACCTGCCATTCTGCGCTATGATGCGACACAACACGCCGCCAACCAT
Organism: uncultured Litorilinea sp.; assembly: GCA_946885925.1. The sequence continues at coordinate 240 of CAMPHP010000578.1, read as the reverse complement.
CAACTCCTGCAACGGCTTGTAGCGCAAATTCTCGCCGGAGAGAACGAAGCAGATTTCCCCAAGTTGCCAGATACCGATGCTAACCGGCAGCGTTTCTGTGCTTATTGTACCTATCGCAGCCGTTGTGATCGGGGCATTCTTGCAGGGGATTTACATGAGATTGCCGACGAGGACGAACTGATATTCGATGATTCATCTCTTGTTGAGGTGAGCCTGGATGACGTTCCGGAAATTGCATTT
>CAMPHP010000577.1 GCA_946885925.1 uncultured Litorilinea sp. | reverse complement strand
TTACGTTGGTCAACAGCCTGGTGATGTAGATGCCTCTTGGAGTTGGTACAAAGAGCGCTCGTTCTCCGAAAAGGCAGGGGAAATTTATGCGCCGATTGGTGGCGGGCGCTTTCCACCGCGCAAAAGCATAACCCCAGCCGTACTGTATGAGTGGGAAGACACGGAAGTATACGAGTCCATCCGCCCAACCCTGCGTACCTATCGCACAAGCCCCAAAGAGAGCGAATGGCTAACGCTGTGGGAGGCGGCATGGGATGAAATGATCTTGGGCACTCGCCCCGTGGGTGAGATCCTGGATCAACTAGCCGAAGAATCCACTGCGCTCGTCAGCTAACCATTCGCTGCTTCGCAGGAAACGCTGGCTTAGCTTGCAATAGTTTCTCCAGTGCAAGAGTTTTCGCAGTGCAATCGTCTCTGTACATGGCTAAAAGTACAGGGCTAAAACCAAGTTAAGCCAGCGCCACCCCCTAGATCAGGAGACTCTCAATGGCTGTTGCGCGGCGTGGTACACTTGCCCGGCGTGAAGCGTGGGAAGGTCGTCTCTATGTCCTCCCTTGGGTACTAGGCTTTATCGCCTTTACAGTAGGCCCCATGTTGGCCGCAGTCTACTTCTCCTTTACTGAATACTCCGTCCTTTCAGGAGCCAAGTGGATCGGGCTAGAGAATTATGTTGACATGTTTACAAGCGACCGGCTATTTCGTCTGAGCCTGTACAACACGTTCTATTTTGTCATTCTCTCCGTCCCGCTCAATCTTGCCAGTTCTTTTTTGGTCGCCCTCCTGCTCAACGTCCAAATCCGCGGCATCAATCTCTATCGCACACTCTACTATCTGCCAGTCATTACACCAGCAGTCGCCAGTGCGCTGACCTGGAACTTGCTCTTTTCGGGCGATCTTGGGCTGATCAATGCAGTGCTACGCTCGGCTGGGCTGCCAACCTTCAACTGGCTTTTTGATCCGCAAATCACCAAATTGGTCTTTGTCGTGATGGGACTCTGGGGCATCGGCGGCAATATCATCATCTTCCTTGCTGGCCTAAAAAATGTCCCCCAAGCACTCTACGAGGCAGCCAGCATCGATGGCGCAACGCCTTTCCACAGCTTTTGGCATATCACCATTCCTTTGATGACACCCCTGATCTTTTTCAACCTGATCCTCGGCATCATCGGTACTTTTCAGGTCTTCACAGGGGCTTACATCATCACGGCAGGCGGGCCAGCCAATTCGACACTCTTCTATGTGCTCTATCTCTACAACAATGCGTTCAAGTTCTTTAAGATGGGCTATGCGTCCGCGCTCGCCTGGATTCTCTTTCTCATCGTCCTTGCGTTTACTTTCTTCCAGCTACGTATGGCGAAATTCTGGGTCTACTATGAAGCCGACCGCTAGTAGGTAGGCCACAAAAGGAATAGAGCATGACCAACCAAGCCACCACCTCAGCCAATACGCCAGTCTGGTCACTAGGGAGTGCCCTCGCGTCGCGCAAAGTGATGGCGCGTCTACAAGGGTTGCTTTATTACGCGCTGCTAACCGGACTTGCATTTGTCTTCTTGATGCCGACCATCTGGATGATCAGCACATCGCTCAAGGAGCCAGGGCAAATCTTCGAGTATCCACCGCGCTTTCTGCCATCACCTGTTCTATGGACGAACTATCCAGAGGCAATCCAAAAATTCCCCTTCTTTCTCTATCTGCGGAATACCCTCATCGTAACGCTACTGGCAACCTTTGGCACTGTCCTTTCTGCTAGTCTAGTCGCCTTTGGCTTTGCGCGGCGGCGCTTTCCAGAACGCGAGTTGCTCTTTGGCGTGCTGCTCTCCACGATGATGCTGCCATCGGTGGTCACGATGATCCCAACCTTTGTGCTCTTTACCAAATTAAACTGGGTCAATACCTTCTTGCCGCTCACGGTTCCTGCCTTTTTTGGTGGTGGCGCATTTAACATCTTCTTGCTCCGCCAGTTCTATCGCACACTCCCCTATGACTACGACGAAGCGGCCTATATTGATGGCGCATCGAGTCTGCGCGTCTGGTGGGAAATCATTCTACCCTTCTCCAAGGCACCGCTCGCCGTTATCATCGTCTTTACAATCTTAGGCAATTGGAACGACTTTATGGGGCCTCTCATCTACATGAACCAGCCAGAGATGCGTACATTGGCGCTTGGTCTCCAGTTCTTCCGCGACCAATATGTTACCCAATGGCACTATCTCATGGCAGCCTCCACCTTAACAGTTGTTCCTGTGCTTGTGCTCTTTTTTGCGGCCCAGCGGTATTTCATCCAAGGCATCTTGCTCACCGGGCTTTCAGGTCGCTAGCAAATTCTCAAATCTTTCTATCCCGGTAGATTTCCATCTTCACCCTAGTACGTTATGAGGAACGAAACGAGGAACGAATTATGGTCACTTCTTCTACCAAGACCCACCTTCCACGCGCAACCTATGGCGCGGCGGCCCAGGTAGAGGGACGCTTGCCCGCCGCCTTTCCCCGCATCATGGGGCCAAACTGTGGGCGCTATCTTCAGGAGGTGCTTGACAGTGGGTTGACTGTTGATATGGTTGGACGATTTGAGCAACGCTTTGCCGAGGTCATGGGTGTCAAGCATTGTATCGCCACCCCAGGCTGCACCCCCGCGCTGGCGATTCTCGCGGCGGCTCTCCCCTTTGAACCGGGTGACGAGATTATCGTTAGCCCCATCACCGACTTTGGCACTGTTCAAGGAATCTGCCTTGCCAACTACATTCCTGTCTTTGCCGACACAGCACCGGGAGAGATCAATTTGAGCGCGGAGACGGTGGAAGCAGCCATCACCGACCGCACGCGTGCGATCTTGGTCGTCCATAAAACAGGCATCATCTGTGACATGGATGCCATCAATGTCGTCGCCCAAAAGCATAACCTCGTTGTCTACGAAGATGTCTGCCAGGCTGTTTTAGGACGTTACAAAGGCCGGTTGGCAGGCACATTGGCGACTGCCGCTGGCTTTTCATTTGACCCGGAAAAGACGATGGGCGCTGATACGGGCGGGTGTGTCATTACCAATGATGACGAGTTGGCAGAGCGAATGCGCTTTATCGGTCACAGCCGGGGCGCGGAAATGGTCCCCCACTTTGGTCGCGTGCATAGCGAGCTTGGCTATGCCTTCCGCATGCCCCAATGTACTGCGGCGATTTCGTTGGGCCAGCTCGAAATCATTGAAGAGATCGTGCAGCATCGCGACCAAATGGTGCGCCTGCTCTACCAATTGTTGGGCGAGATTCCTGGCATTACACCCCTCAAAATTCCCGATTATTTAGATACCTACTCATGTTGGATGGTTGGTATTAGCATCGACCCGGCGCAATTTAGCTGCACGCCAGAAGAATTCGCCCAGCAGCTTGCCACTGCTGGAATTTCGGGTGCAGGGCAGGGTAAATATTACCTAATGCCAGCAGCCTTAACCTTCTTACAAAAGCGGGCAGCTACCCAAAGCTATCCTTATTCGATACCGCCTGCCTCACGCACCTACACCTACGATGCCTCCTCCTGTCCCAATGCGAGTGCCTTCCTCGAAAATTTCATCCGCTGGTCTTCCTTTAATGAAAAGTACCAGCCCGAACATTGCGAACTGGCAGCGAGCATTGTGAGAGATGTGGCGGCGCGCAATCGCCGCTAATCCGGCAAAATCGAGTGGCCTCC
>CAMPHP010000576.1 GCA_946885925.1 uncultured Litorilinea sp. | reverse complement strand
GCTTTTTTGATGAGCCGGAGGCAAATCGCAGCAACCAGGCTACGGTCGAGTATCTAGCCACAATTGCCGCAGCCGAAGGGATTGACATCGTTGGGGCGGTTGGCAACCCGACAGGTGGCGGCATCCATGCCAAGTGGCTGCTGGCGCGCGTGGGTGGGGTGACGTGGGCGGCGGTGGGCAGTCTGAACGGCGGTGAAATCAGCCACAAGGTCAACCGCGAGGTGGTCTTGATGATCGACCATCCTCTAGTCTATGAGCGTCTGCTAGGGGTCTTCCTGCATGATTGGGCATTAGTCACACGCTAGAAGTGACTAATGCCCGATAAGATTGCTATCTACAGAGTAACAAAGGGTAACAAACGACGGCATCCCTGTTCTAGAGCCACAGTCGCCAGGGACACAGCGCCGTTGACGTGACGCACGCCTCCGTCTAGATCGAACTCGCCAAATAGCGCGCAATGTTGTTCGTATACGTGCTACTACGGTAGCTCCGTCGGCAGACGAGCGCCAAAGTGGACGTTCACTCCTTCAGGCGAGTTACCAGCGTTCGATAGGACGTCACCTGAGTACGCGGCTCTAGCTGATCGACTATCTTTCGCAAATCGCGCACAAGCGATTTCGGTAGGTTAATTGACAGAGTTGCCTCGCTATCTACTTGCTCCTCCCAGGCCTTAGCAATGCACTGGCGTAGAAACTCACTACGGTTATCAGTTAACTGATCCAGCCGTTCTAAGTCCTCGGCGTAAAGACTAATATGCAACTGCTGTCGCTTCTTTTGATCAGGCTTGGCAGGACGTCCTGCTTTCTGTGAAGCCATGATGAAGATAACCTCCTATTTGCGCTGTTGAACTGAGGTAGACATCACACAACAATAGAACCTATGTTCAACCTACATGAAAACGCGATTTTTGTCAACATGGTTCTGGGATTAAACGATGAACCAATGATGTATCTATTTCCATATCTGCCAAGTTATTTATGTGTTTACAAAAATCGCGTTTTTTTGCGATCTTGGGTCTTATTGTGTTGCCAAAAATAGCACACTTGTGCTATAATGACGAATACGAGACAGTAGTGCAGAGCTGTCTGCCGGTTTGGATGTAGAGTTCGAGAAGGGACACAAAAATGTCAACTGCAGTAGTCGTCGCCACCATCGTAAACACAAATATGAGTGAGGCTGGCTTCCGCCAACATGTGGTGGAACAACTGCGACTCAATGAGCGCAGCCTGCGGGATAGACTTGCAGACGCAGACGGTGACGCCAACGTGGTTACGGCGGTTCTGAATGTAGACGAATTTCTGGCGTACTTGATCCGCCACTTTCCCAAGGCGGTCGATGCGGCCATTTCAACCGGAGACATGCTCGATAGTACAGCTACAGCAGAACAGATCGAGACGAGCGTTGACACGGCTAAGATGAGCGAGGGCGAGTTTATGGACTATATGCTGAATCAACTAGAGGCTGGGGAGATAGAACCGATTGTTCGCTTTTCAGATGAAGAGTGGGAAGACGATGGGGATATCGGTGAGGATTTCTCGCGTTATCCATTTTTCTACTAAAGTCGAGGTCTCGGTGTGATCTACAGTTTAGACATAGAGCAAAGCAACGCTAACGCAGTCGGCTGTGAGAGGGTGGATGGGGAAACCCAGATAGGGAGAGACAAACATGTGTGACGAAATGAAAAATGGGCTAAACCTACAAGAGGTTTTGGAAGATCTGCGCAAGCCGTTTCACCCGTCGCAGGTCACGTGGAAGCCCGGTGCTGTCAAAGGTGAGCGGGCGCTTGCTTTGGCGTATGCTGACTTGCGGGCCTACATGAATCGGTTGGATGAAGTGTGCGGCACGAACTGGTCGGTGGCGTATGAGCCGTGGGGTGAGGATCGGATTATCTGCCGGTTGACCATTATGGGGGTCACGCGCAGCAGCACAGGGGAAACCACGAGCGAATCAGAACGGTCAGAGATTGGCGGCACAGTCGCCGAGGCACAGGCCTTCAAACGCGCTAGCGCCATGTTTGGTCTGGGACGCTATCTCTATAATTTGCCAACGGTTTGGGCGGACTTTGATCCCGCAAGCAAGCAGTTTACCGATAAGGCAAAGGCCAGACTTACTGGTATTCTCGTGCAACATTACCGTCGTGCAACCGATGTCAAGAGCGAACTGGCTGATCTCTTCGGCGGCGAAGCTGGTCAAACTGAGGCGGTGCCAGCGGAGGAGTCCCATCAGGGCAACGGTGTGGCAGCCGCGCCGGAGGCTTCGGCACTCTTTGAGCAGTTTAATGCACTCGGCCAGGATCTCTACGGCGATCAGTGGGAGAAGGTCCGCCGCCGCAACGTGCACCGGATCTCGAGCGGGAAGACCCAAGAGAGTGGGGAGTTGACGCCGGAACAGATCCAGCAATTGATTACCGGCATGACCAAACTCAAGAGCAAACGGCAGCCTGTTGCAGTTCAGAGCTAAGTAGCCAGGTCGGGCTTAACCGTGGCTGTATGGCCTCCGAACTGGATGGTCTCGGAACTGGGTCATGTTACCAGATGTTCATGATAGAGACCGGATTAGAGGACAGAATATGTTGTGGCGACGAAAAACGTCGTTAATGGAGGAAATGCTTTCGTGGATTTTCAAGAGAACCGATTCGCTGGGGAAGCTGGCTTCGAACGAGGGGACAGCTATTGGCAGATGATCGACGGTGCTGTCAGCCAGACGATTGCACGTGCAATTCGAGACGCCACACAGACTGCTGATCCAGTGTTGCAGCAGGAGGCCGCATCATGGTTGCGGGTATGCTGTCCAGATATTGCCGAACAAGTTGAGCTTCCTGAACTGCACTACGATACTATGCCAGCACTAGCCACGGTCTATGTAACGGCTCACACCGGCACGTACGACTAGTGCTTGATTCATGTAAATTCTAGATAAACAGGACTCCTGACAGCGAGTAAATTCAATGTCGCCAAACACATTGAGCGCTGAAAGGAGTCCTGCTCTATGTTTGCTATGCATCTTCAATCCACTTCGGCCTGCTAGCTAAGCAGGACAAAAATTCTCTGCTGTGATTTCGTCTCAAACCGCCAGGACTTCTGCCATCTCTCTGCCGCTTACCTGCTCTGCGTCCTTGTAGAGGTAGCAGGCGACTGCGCGGTCATCAGCAGTCTTGTACAAGGGGGGAGCCTTCTGGCGGCATTCCGCCATGACAAAGGGGCATCGATTCGAGAACTTGCAACCCTCGACATGCTCGCGAGCAGCACCTGGGGTGGTTGCCTTGCGTTCAATATCAGTCTCCCCACCCCAACGAATGTCTGGGTCTGGCAGCGGGATCGAACTGACGAGCAGGCGCGTATAGGGGTGTTGCGGGTCTTTGATAACCTTCTCCACACTGCCAACCTCGACAACAGATCCGCGGTACATTATGTAAATATTCTCGCTAATTTGATAAGCCGTGGTCAAGTCGTGGGTAATGTAAACAAGGGAGATCCCCAGTTCTCGCTTCAGTTTCATCAGGCTTTCCAGAATTGTAGCCCTCAGCGAAGCATCTACCATCGATACCGGCTCGTCGGCCAGAATGATCTTGGGGTGCAGGAGCAATGCACGCGCCACCATGATGCGCTGACGCTGCCCGCCACTCAGCTGATGCGGATAACGCCCCAGCGTGTCTTCTGGCCGTAAACCAGCCAATTG
>CAMPHP010000575.1 GCA_946885925.1 uncultured Litorilinea sp. | reverse complement strand
TGATCTATACGAGCAAACAACTCAGTTCATAGCGTAGAAACGAAACAACCGCACCTTAAGAAAGTCCAACAGAATGGCAAAGAGCACCGTCGCTACTCCAAGCTGAAGTAACAGCGATAAACTGAGCGGAGCCATCATAATCCCTTGCAGTGCCAGGATACTGACCAGTATGAGGTCAACTCCCGTTGCCAGCAGCATCCACCGACTAGGGCGTGAATGCCAGCAGTGATGCCGTTCACGAATCAGATAGACATTCGCTTGAGCAATCAGCACCAACGTTACAAAGAGCACCGTTTGCAGTTGCTCGGTATCCAACATCAATATATCGCGATCATAGAAGAAAACGGCAAAGTTGAAGGCCAACCATGCTAGTGCCATCGCCATCCCACAAGCTACCATTGGGCCCACACGCCAACGGTCCGGTTTGGCAGAGGGACGTACTCGGTCTGTCGTCAAGGACATGGAGACGAGATCATTTGCCAACACCACCATCAAGATATGGGTGGGACGCACAATGAGCGCACCGGTGATGAGAAGTCCCGACGTCAAAAATAAGCCCATGTGGATAGTCTTGATTATCTTATTAAGCGTATAGGTCCACATCCGTTGAAAGATACGCCGCCCAACTACAACCGCAGCCAGCATATCTTTGAGGCCAGGAGTAGTCAGGATAAAGCTCGCAGCGGATTTTGTGATGTCGGTGGCATTGTTTACCGCCACCCCAATCTCGGCTTGCTTGATGGCCGATGCGTCATTGATTCCATCGCCAGTCATACCTACCACATGCCCTGCCTGCTGCAAAGCCTTAATCAACTTGTACTTATCTTCGGGATAGACATTGGCAAAGATGCTGAAGTCCATTGTCTCAACATCAAACTCGTCCCGCAGCAATTCTGCATTCCCGGCTTTCCCCAAAATCCCGATCTTCTGGGCAATATTACGGGCAGTGGCGAGTCCATCCCCAGTAACCATCAAGACGCGTACACCAAGCTCACGTAAACCGGTCACCACCGCTGGAGCATCTTCACGCGGTGGGTCTTGGAGGGCCAACAGCCCCACCAGCTTGAGGGATTTCCCTTCACCACCTTTGGCAATGGCAATACATCGGTAGCCACCCGTGGCCAGTCGCTCCACATCGGCGGTGAGATCAATCGCATCGCGCGTAAGCAAGCTGACCACATGCGGTGCGCCCTTGATTACGCGCAGAGGGCGCTTCTTTTTAGAACGCCGTACAAGGGCTTCCGTGCGCTTGGTGGATGGGTCAAACGGTATAAACTCCAGACGCTTGGAGTTGCCTTTGTAGAGGTTTGCCGCGCGTGCTGCTTCAATAATGGCGACATCGATGGGATCATGGGTGGCTTCGTCACAAGCTAAGGCCGCAAACCGCAGCAAATCATTTTGGCTAAAGTCATTGTAGGTTTGCATCGCAACAAGGGTTAGCTCGTTCTTAGTCAAAGTGCCAGTCTTGTCGCTGCACAGAATATCCATCCCCGCGGCTTCTTTGACCGCGGACAAACGCGTGGTCAAAACTCCATGCTCGGCTAGTTCCCGTGAGCCAACTGCGGTCGCGAGGGTGAAGGTGACTGGCAGCGAAACTGGAATTGCGGCAATTAACAGCGCCAGCGTAAAGAGCAAGGCATCGGCCATCTCGAGATGTGCGAAGAAGGCATAGACCAGAACTATCACAACTAGCACGGCGGTCAACCCCATTAAATAGGCGACCATCTTTTGTACAAAAGCATCACCATGGTTGCCACTTCGGGCTGTCTGCACCAACTGTGCCATTTGACCAAAGGAGGTTTGCAGGCCCGTTGCCGTAATTTCGCCAATCCCTTCCCCACGTCGAATAACACTGGCAGCATAGGCTATATCCCCTCTCCCGAGATCAGACAGGCTCGATTCGCCCGTTAAAGACGATTGATCCACGGCAATATGCCCGTCGAGCAGTTGTAGATCTGCGGGAATAATGTCACCTACCCGTAGTCGCACGATATCACCTGGCACCAGTTCCTTGGTTGGCAGCAGTTGCCATTCAACGTCGCGCAATACCCTAGTTTGGACTGTCAGTTTCTGTTGGAGCAGAGCCAGCGAATCTTGGGCCTTACGTTCATAGGCAAAGCTGATGATGCCATTCACGACCAGGACCGTGGCAACGATGATCCCATCCACATATTTGCCCAGGAGCAATTGCAGTAACAGCGTACCCTCTAGCATAAAGGGTACAGGGCCCACAAATTTGCTCAGGAAAGCTCGTATAGGATGTTTATGTTCTTCTGGAATATGATTTAGCCCATACTGCTGTAGCCGTTCGGCAGCTTGGCTGCTAGTCAAGCCACGTAATGTTCCCTGTCCAAGTGCCGTAATCATGGCGACTCCTCAATCTAGGAATATTCCGCTCAGATAGATATCACATTAGACAATCGCTGGCTCCCTGCAATCGAGCAGGTTTCCTCTGCCAATGTAGTGGTACTTCTTCCTTGGGGGCAACAATGTAAGGCTATTCAACACATCTAGTGTGCCGCCGCTGTGACGCGCAACTAGCTTTGTCTAGAAGTACGGACCAATGTAACATTGGATTATATATTAACGTTGTGTAAACATCTGAGCCTAAATGGAAGTGATTATCAATTACCGTAATTTTGAGGAAGTTGCCGATAACATTAATTTATCAGTAGCTATCAATAATCGTCCTTATTCCTTTTTGTTTACATAATTATTTCTATAATTATGGCGCATTGTTATGGCAAAAGACTGCATAATTGCAGACGATTACCAAAGGGATCATAGACGTTGCAGAACGTGACATACCCAGGTATGTCAAACCGGATCGTCACAGCGCATGCCGCATGGCAATCATCAATATTAAAGACAACCGTTGTACTTGTGCTGGGTTGCCAATTGGCCCCAGCCAATGGAACGGCGATGTTGCCATATGGTGCGCCGCTTTTGAATTCGACCCAGCCCATTTCCGGCAAATCATATTCTGGCGCACCGAGTCCTAGCTACGAATATCTCTAGCTTCATCTGTTTAGAATTCACAGCCCCAAATACTACTGGCTACACGAAGCAATTTTACGGGTATACTATTAATATATGTGGTGTATAAACGTAGTATACAAATGTAGTATATGGTAATCATACTTTGTGTCCCCTGTGAACCAAACGGTTAGGCGGTTGCCTTGAAACTCAACGGCCATGCAAACTAGGTGTGGGGAAGGCCCAAGCCATCCAACCATGTGCAAAGCAAAAGGCCTCTTGGTTTTTGCGGTGTTCGTACATCCGCCCTAACCAAGAAGGCCTTTGCATTCCGGTATAGCAGCTGCGACAAAGGATACGTGCCGCTACTCTCTATGCTCTCTGCATGCCAAACCGTGAATGTTTAACGATTCACGAATGGCATAAATTCCTGGAACTCAGGCACATCGTCCAACGCCTCGTCGTCGTGAACATCGTCCGCACCCTCAACACCAGGATCATCCAAGATGTGCAAGACGTCCGCCAGGCTTGCCGATTGGGCTAACATGCCTTTGCCAATATCAAGGGTGTCAATGATCTCACCCCCGAAGCCATTGGCTGCTCCATTCCAGTAGATGCGGAAGGTGCAACTTGTCGTATCTCCAATTGAGCTAGGAGCACAGACAAAGATGTCGTTATTGCTGCCGCTAATATCACCACCTGG
>CAMPHP010000574.1 GCA_946885925.1 uncultured Litorilinea sp. | reverse complement strand
TTGCACAATCGCTGCGCCTAGTCCTTGTGCCCCGCCGGTAATAATTGCTACCTGGTCTAATAAGGGTTGGCTATCCATCAACTGTCTTTCTACTTAGCTATATGTATCCCTACAACAGCAGTCGCAGCAGTTCCTCTTCGGCCTCTACAGTCCATGATCCATCTTCATCCAGCTTGGCATAGACCGAGGGCAGCACTTGCTTGAGTTCGGGTAACGTAGTCAGTGGCAAAGGCTTGGATAAGTTTGGAAAGATGACCACCTTGCCCGGAAAGCGCCCATCGGCAACAGCGCGCAATCCTTCATCCACCCCTTCCAACCCGGCAACCGCGGCCACAGACTTGTTGGGCGAAAGGGCCTTGTTTTCGGTCAAGTCGCGCATATGGGCCAGATCTTCAATGGATGAACCGCTGGTTCCCGTGAAGCGCACGTTGCGCTGCGTGATGGCGTTGATATCGAAGCGAGCTTGCGTACCGCGCGGCACCCCGGCAAAGACATTCATCACTGCATTATCAGCCAAGTGATTCATTGCCATTTCAATGGCTGGAACGCTGGGAGCCATGACCGCAATATCGTCATATCCTACCCCACCGTTTTCATGGCGCAGGTCGGCTTCCAATTCTGCTTCACCCGCATAGGAGTCTTGGGAATAGCAGACCAACTCAATCCCTGCGTTTTTGGCAGGATCCGCAAACTTCTCCTTGACGGCTAGGATCCGGTGACGGTTACGGTTCGTCGCTACGATCTTGCGTGGATGGCCTTCGATCTCGATGGCACGCTGCAAGTGCATGTGACCCATCGGCCCACCCGCGCCCAGAATCCAGGTCACACCACCAGGCAGCAGTTGGGTGCGGATGGGTGTATAGGCGGCACTGAGGTCATGGCTCGTTGTGCCAACTATAGCCAGGTTGTCATAGTGCAGCCGCCCGATGTCCAGTGAGACGCGCCGCGCTACAGTTTGGTCTGTGATCACAGCAAACATGCCACCCCGCGCTAGCCGCGCAAATGCTTGCTCGATCTGTGCAGGATCACTGCCTAAGACCACGATATCGTCATACTGAGTGTCGGGTGCATCGCTAATGATCTCAATATTGGCATCGGTAGCCCAGCCGCGCACGCTCTCGGCAAAGTCAGAATTGGTCACATCAATAACGACGCGTCCAGGTCGCCAAGTTGCCGCTTGCCCCAAGGTAGCCCCTGTGCCATCACCTGTGATCCAGAGTGTGCCGCCTGGTTTCCAGTTCTGGCGATAGGTGATGGTATAGGAGGCTTCTACACAGGCCCACGGCTCATTGAGCGCAGCCTCGGCATAGCCCGTGGTTGGCTTTACGGGCAGCAGATAGTTGCCTCCATCGCCATTGAGGACGCGTTGGTCGATCACGTTGTATTGGGAAAAGCCACCCTGGATCTCATAGCCATAGGCGTAACCCACGCCGTTGACATAGATATCCGCCTGGACGATAAAGCGATCTCCCACCCGATATTGGTCGCGCAGATTTTCGCCCACGCCTACCACGGTCAGGCTGATTTCATGGCCCAGCACCACCGGCTCTTTGCTCATATCGCGGTAGATACGCGGATGGTTTTGCCCAGCGCGGATTACCTTGATGTCGGAGAAGCAAATGCCTGTGGCATCATGACGCACCAACAACTCATCCGGCCCATAGCTCGGCAGCGGGCGGTCAATCATCGCGCCATTGCGCCCCAAGCTCTCGAAGCCCCCTCCATAGAGCGGCCAAAGCCAGTTGCGTTCTGGAAGTGGCGCAGCAGCCTCGCGGTACTCGACCAATTTATCGGTCATTTCATCAACTCCTACCCCATTACTGTAGGGGTGTCCCTACCAAGCAACATCCATCTACCTAGAATTTAATCGCCCCATCGGTCAAGCCGCGCATAAACCAGCGCTGCAACAACGCATAGACCAAGATGACAGGAGCCGCACTAAACAAGAGCATGGCCGCGTCTGCCGCTTCATTGGCAAACTGGCCGCGCAGATGGGGCACGGTTGCCGTAGCGGATTCATAGCTGCCGGTCAGCACCTTCTGAATACCGACTGAGATCGTCAACTGGTTGTTGCGGTCGATCATCGTATAGGTGACGAGATAATCGCTCCACACACCGACAAAGGCCAGTGTTGCCACCACGACCAATGCGCTTGTAACCAGAGGGAAGGCGATGCGCCAGAAGATCTGCCACTGGTTCGCCCCATCGATCAAGGCGGATTCCTCGATCTCGCGAGGCACAGCCAAGAAGGCCTGGCGCATGATAAAGATCGGCACAGGCAACGAAGCGCCAAAGAGCAAGATCAGCCCAAAGATGCTGTTGCGTAACTTGAGGAAGGACATCAACTCATACAGCGCCATCAACCCACCGCTGCGGGGGATAAACATGGAGACCACAATCGCCAAAAAGATGAAGTCGCGCCCCCAAAAGTTCATGCGTGCAAAGGCATAGGCGGCTAACGCTGCCGTCACGACCTGTAGCACAGCGACCCCAATCGCCAGTATAAAGCTGTTGCGCATGTAAATCGGTAATTCTTGAATGGCACTAAACATATATTCGTAATTGACCAAGCTGATCTTGCGCGGAATCAGCGCGGCTGAATTGGTAAAGAACTCCCCTGCATCTTTGAATGAGGTGGAAAGCATCCACAAAATGGGGAGCAAGACCATAAAGACGATCAGCACCATAAAAATGTGAGCCACAAACCCAGACCGGCTAAAATGCAGGCGCGAAGTTCGCGAACGATTTGTTACGCCTGCGGCTGGGATAGACTGAGCCGACATGGACAATTTCTCCTTTTAGCTTGATCAAATTATTTTGACCAAATTCCTCTGACCAAATTTCCTTGATCAACTCACTGTTATTAAGCGCGCGACCAGCGGAAGACCAGGGCGGCTCCCACAGCGCTGATTACCCCCAAAACCAAACTGATTGCGGCAGCGTACCCCAGCCGTAGATCGCCCAACTGGAAAGCAATCTGATAGAGATGGAAGCCGATGGTATGCGTTGATCCCTGCGGGCCGCCAGCAGTTAGAATCAACATGGGGTCGGTTGTACCCAATACACCGAGCAACAACACAGCTATTAAGGCAAAGGTCGGCTTGAGCAAGGGAATGGTGATATGCCAAGCTTGTTGAAAACCATTGGCTCCATCCAGCGATGCCGCCTCATAGATCTCTTGGCTGATGTTATAGATTCCGATCAAGAAGAGCAGGGTGGGAAACCCAAAGAGAATCCAGACATGGGCTCCGGCAATCGAGGGTAATGCGGTTGTCACCTCACCCAACCAATTGGGGGGATTCGCAACTCCCCAGTTACGCAAGTTGGTGTTGATAAAGCCAAACTTGTCCCCGTACATCTCTCGGAACATCAAGAAACTAACTGCGACTGGCAAAATCGAGGGCAGATAGACGACCCAACGATAAAAAGATGAACCGTGTCGTACACGACTAATCAAAATCGCCACGAGCAAAGCCAAAATAATGGTGATAGGCACCACCATCAGGAAGTACTTAATGGCTATCCAAAAGGCCTCGTGGGCGGCACTGTCTTCCCACAATTCCACAAAATTCTCCACGCCATTAAAATCCCAGCGTGTATCAGGATAGACAAAGCGGTAATCCGTAAAGGCCATCAACAAACCGCGAATGATAGGCCAAATGTTAAAGACCGCGTACAAGAAC
>CAMPHP010000573.1 GCA_946885925.1 uncultured Litorilinea sp. | reverse complement strand
AGGAGCAATGTACAGAGAGCAATGTATAGGTGGGCCATTGACTGGCGCATAGATGGTTCTTTCTCCAGAAATCTTACGAATGGACGCTTATGGGAAGTTTGTGGGGGGACAAGGAAGGGTACTACTACTTTGTTAACTTACTTTAGCCTTCGACCATTCGCAAAACATAACGAGTGCAAGTTTTTGTTGATTTGGTTTGGTGATGCCTATAGAATCAAGTACTCTGTAATTTAACGATTAATGACAGGATTACTGTAACAATCAACCGAAAAACGATGACCCTCAAATTCGACTATACTATGGGAAATAACTATGAGCAACGACCAAACCAAGATTTATGAACCATCGACCTGGGATCTATCAGAATTGTTGCCTGACACCGACGAGGCAACTGTTGCTTCTCGTATAGCGGCGTTGGAGGCGGATGTTGACAAATTTGTGAGCCGTCGTGAGCTGTTGAGCGCAGAAATGGACCCGGCGGATCTGCTGGAGATGTTGCAGCAGGGTGAGAAGATCATGGAGCAGATCTATACGCTGGGTGCGTATGGCAGCCTTTGGTTTTCGGCGGATACGCAATCACCCGCAGCCCTGACCTATCGCAACCGCATGCAGCAGACACTCACGAATCTGCAAAACCGGATTCTCTTCTTTGATTTATGGTGGAAGAGCTTGGAGGATGACGAGGCCGCGGCGCTGCTGCCCAACGGCGAACAATACGCTGATTATCGCTTCTATCTGCAAGACTTACGCCGCACCAAACCCTATACGCTGGATGAAAAGTCCGAACAAATCATCAACATCAAGGATGCCAACGGCATGGATGCGGTGATCACCCTTTATTCCATGCTGACCAATCGCTTGGAGTTTACGCTGGAGATCGATGGCGAAACAAAGACGATGACGCGCGGTGAGTTGATGGCTTATGCCTATTCGCCCCGTCCGGAATTGCGTGAAGCCGCCTATCAAGAGTTGTACAGGGTCTATGAGAAGGAAGCACCGATTCTGGCGCAGATTTATGCCAACCGCGTGCGCGACTGGTACGCCGAGCAAGTGGAAATACGTGGCTATCCCTCCCCGATTGCTGTGCGCAACATTGCGAATGACATCCCCGATGCCGCGGTGGATACGCTGCTCGATGTAGCACGCCGCAACGCATCGCTTTTCCAGCGCTACTTTAGGCTCAAAGCCGGATGGCTAGGGCTGGACAAGTTGCGCCGCTATGACATCTATGCGCCTTTGGCGGCATCCGACCAGACCATTGAGTATGGCGATGCAGTAAGGATGGTCTTAGAGACCTTTTACGACTTTGATGCGCGCGTCGGGGAGCAGGCCGAGCGTGTCTTTATCCAAGACCATATTGACAGCGAGATTCGCAAAGGCAAGCGGGCAGGGGCTTTCTGTGCTACCGTGCTGCCCAGCCAGACGCCGTGGGTGTTGATGAATTACACTGGCAAAGTGCGCGATGTCTCGACATTAGCCCATGAACTAGGCCATGCTATCCATAGTATGATGGCGGAGCATCATTCGCTGCTAACGCAGCATGCTACATTACCCTTGGCCGAAACTGCATCGGTTTTTGCCGAGCAACTGCTGACTGAACAATTGCTGGAACAGGAGGATGATCCGCTGGTACGCCGCGAGATTTTGGCAAGTTCGGTCGATGATATGTATGCAACGGTGATGCGCCAAGCCTACTTCGTGATTTTCGAGCGCGACGCCCATCAAGCTGTTCTCGAGAACAAGTCGCCGGAGGATCTCTATGCCCTCTATATGGACAATCTGCGCGAGCAGTTTGGTGACAGCGTGGAACTCAGCGATGAATTTCGCTATGAGTGGGTGAGCATCCCCCACATCTATAATACGCCTTTCTATTGCTATGCCTATAGCTTTGGGCAACTGCTGGTGCTCTCACTCTACCGGCGCTATCAACAGGAGGGGGAGGCTTTTAAGCCTGGCTATCTGCGGCTCTTGGCACGTGGCGGTTCGGCGCGACCGGAGGAGATTCTGCGCGAAGTTGGCATTGACATGAGTGATCCCGCCTTCTGGCAGGGGGGCTTTGATGTAATCCGCGATATGATCGACCAGTTGGAAGCGCTTGAGGTGCAGGAGTAACCCACCAGAGGGGGATTCCTCCTCTGTCGGAATGACAGAGTGGAGGCTGCTTTTCTACCGCCGTAGCTAAACTTATTCGGGTTAGCTACGGCGGTTTTGTTGTGATGTGGCTTAGGGGGTGATCAGCTTGCGCGCGGTGGCAACGGCTTCGGCCCACGGGAGTGTGGCTCCCACGGCGACAGCCTCATCCCACCTCGCTTGCCCCAGGGCTTTGAGCGAGGAAGCAAGCAGGCGATCATAAATTTGGCGTGAGTTTATGGTTAGTCCTAGTCCTGTGTGGATGCGTGCCGTTGTGGCAGCGCCAATGAGATGGGCGGCGAGTGTATGATCGCCTTTGCGCGCAGCGATTCCAGCGATGGCTTCCACAACGGCAATCGAGCCATCGTTGCTGGCAAGCGCCGTATAGCGCTCCAGGCTGCGCGCGAGGTGAAACTGAGCTTGGGGAAGATGACCTAATGCCAGGTGGGCCAAGCCTACATTGCGGAGACTCCAGGGCAGCCCGTGCGAGTGCTGGATCGCCTCAAATTCTCCGTACGCCTTCTGAAAGCGGGAGAGGGCAGCGGTGGCATTGTCTTGGGCAAGTTCTGCCATGCCAATGATGCAGAGTGCCGCTGCCACTCCTGCGCGCGAACCTTGCGCTGCCCATAGCTCTTGACATTCCTCCAGCCAGGGGATCCCGCGTGCATAATCCCCTTCCTCGACCGCTGCACAACCCATCTGCTCTAATGTAATCGCCAAATAGCGAATGTCGCCTAAACGGCGATAGATTTGCAGCCGCTCATAGGTGTAGGTGCGCGTTATGGAGGCTTGCCCCTGAAGCAAGGCGACTTGAGCTAGCTGCGATAAGGTCCAGGCGGTTGCCAGCAGATCACCTGCTTGCGCTGCCTCCTGGTTTGCTTGGGTGAGATATTGCTCTGCGTCGGCATAGCGACCCAACGCCGAATAAAGAATGCCCAACTCCGTGTTGGCGCGGGCTCGCAGCGCAAGCGGGCCGCCAGGCAGGGCTAGGACTTGGCACAGCCAATTAGCTCCCTCTTGCCAGTTCCCTTCAAGATACCAGAAGTGACCGAGACCATTGGCGAGTTGTAAGGCGAGTTCCGTATCTTCCGCTGCCAACGCAAATTGCAGCGCCGCCAACAAGTTGGGATAGTCAGGACGCACTTGGTCGCGCCATGCGTGCAGATTGCCTATTGCTTGTGCCGGATCGATGGCAAGTGCAAGGGTTGCGAAGTGTTGCGCGTGGTATTGCTGCGTTGCATAGATTTCTCCTGTTGCCTGCATCATCTCTAACGCATATTCACGCAGTGTCTCAAGCAAATTGTAACGGGTAGCACCTTCGCTCACCTGCAATTGGACAAGATGGCTGGCAACCAACGCCTGAAGTCGTGCGGCAAAATCATGTGCAGCAAAATCAACAGTATGGGCGGAGGTAGTACCGGAACTGGTGGTTGAGGCGACGGCTTGGGCTGCTACCAAATCAAAGGAGCCATGAAAAGCTCCAAGAATGGCAAAGAGACGTTGATCTGGAACAGACAAACGGCGCTCGCTCCAGGCGATGGCCTCGCGTAAGGTCTG
>CAMPHP010000572.1 GCA_946885925.1 uncultured Litorilinea sp. | reverse complement strand
GCTTATGGCTCGACATAGCCGCGGGATTGCAGTTCGAGTTGATACTCGCCGGGGTTGGCTTGAAAGATGAGTCCCCCATGCCGCTGGGAGTGAGGTGGGACATAGTCGAAAGTAATATCACTGCTTTCAACAGTATTGCCACCGGCATCCACGAGTGTCCCCTCTACCGTGGCGCTGGACGCTGTTTTGTCCCCCTGGTTTGTGACACGGATTTGCACCAAATAACCTTTTTCCTGCGCAACGATCTGCTCGGCTTCAATCATCAGTGTTGGCGGCTGGTTGGGTTGCGAAGATTGATAGAGCAGGTAACTAATGATGCTGATAACCAAGACGAGACCGACACCCCCTAACAGCTCTTCCCAAATTTCACCGGGCTGTCGCTTGTTCTTCTGGCGTGGAGAGGAGTGATTGGGCGAGGATGATTCTGACGATTTGGATTGCTGGGACATATGCGTTGCCTTTAGTTTTGCTTGGTGCTGATGAAAAGGAGCGGGCTAGAGAATGAGTCGAGCGGCGGCTGCACCGAATGCGCCCGGCAATGCCAAGACAATCGTCATGCGTAGAATCATTGCAATATCTGTATTATCTGTACGCCCAAAAGTCCACAAAATGTAGAGCGTGGTCAAAAAGACCACGAGATAGCCCGCGATTGAATAGCGCCGGAAGAGTGCCCAAAAACCGAGATGCTCAGGTATCTCTTCCTGGCCCCTAAAGTTGATGAGATAGACAAAGCTATGAATGATGACGAGCGAGAGCACTACCATGAGGATCGCGTGCCAGGAGTTCGTCTGGTAGGCAATGAGGGGGATCTCCTCGGTGGGAGCCACGGCATAGCCTACAAAAAGCGTGCCGACGATCATAATGAACAATTCCCCCCAATAGGTGCGTTCTATCATATTTTGGGCCTTTTCTGCCCCGTTCTCCTGGCTTCCTCCCTCTTTATCTCCTTCCTCTTTATCTCCCTCCTCTTTGTTCCCACCCTCTTGCCCAGCCTTGTTCTTATCCGTTGCTTGGTCATCGCCTGTGCTTCCTAATTGGCTGCGAGCCAAGAGCGCGCCTATGCTTCCTGCTGTTGCCAGCAGCGCAATTTTGCCCACTATCTCATCCACGGGCATTGCCAAGGTGACTGTCCCAAAGAGTGGAAGAAAGATGGCGGCGGAGACAACACCCACGGCATAGCCCACAAATGCATCCACTACTGCGCTGTATGCTGACAAGCTCTCCTCAAAGCCGCGGTAAAAGGCAAGCCCGATGAGCAAAGCCACTGTTGCCACCGTGAAGATCGCTAGGCGCACGCGGTCTATCGTAAAGCCGAGCCACCACATCTCCATTGTCATGAGCAAAGAGATCGAAAAGATGAGCGCGCCAGCAAAGGCGCGCGCCAGCCCTTGACCGAAATGCTCAACCGATTGATCCGGCGCTTGTTGGCGTTTTATTTTTGCAGTTGTACGAGTCATCTGGCCCTCTTTGAGTTAGCTAGCAACTTTGAGCTTATGATTAAGACGTACATAGCCACTCGCTTGGTATGTGCTGCCTGGGTGCATTTCAGGGTGAGGGCATCAACCTCACCCGCGTCTTGAGGCGGTGCCGCAGTACGGCGTGCTCCCCCAGCGTGAGACACACCGATTTGCCATTATAATTTGTCATAACATGGTTTTTTTGCTATGATTATTCAGTTTGTTTGCTGAACGTTTTGGAAGCTGAGTTAATATCTACTTTATATGATGAACTGTTGCACCGTGCTAGCACAGCTAGCACGTAACTACTCGAATCTACCGGTATGCTTGCCGCCCTTGTCTGCGCTAGATTATGCGCCAGAGAGTGCGTGGCAAGTTTGGCGATCTCCCGACACCATACTATTTTCCCTGCGACCAAGCAAATATAGTGCCGAACATTAGTTCCTCCCCTTTGTCACCCGCTGCGGCATGCTTTGTGCATGCGGTTTGTTGGGTACGGCTGGCGTTGAGTTAACTTGTGAGGTTTGCAAAGGGAGGAACGATGAAGAATCAGACAATTGAGGCGGCACATAACGGAAATGGCAAGGGTCTGGAACCCGAAGTGGCACGCCGCCGCACATTTGCGATTATTTCGCATCCAGACGCAGGTAAGACAACCCTAACTGAGAAATTGCTGCTCTATGCTGGTGCGATTGAACAGGCGGGCGCAGTGCGCGCACGCAAGCACCAGCGCGCTGTCGTCTCGGACTGGATGGCGATTGAGCAAGAGCGTGGCATCTCGATCACGTCAACGGTGTTGCAGTTTGAGGTTGGGAAGCATCTCTTTAACTTGCTGGATACGCCTGGTCACCAGGATTTTAGCGAGGATACCTATCGCACGCTGATGGCGGTTGATAGCGCCATCATGGTGTTGGACAGTGCCAAAGGCATTGAAGCACAGACCAAAAAGCTCTTTGCCGTCTGTCGCAAACAGAATTTGCCCATTCTGACCTTTATCAACAAATTGGATCAACCAGGGCGTGATCCGCTGGAACTCCTGGATGAGATCGAACAGGTATTATCGATCCGAGCCGTGCCTATGAATTGGCCTATCGGCAATGGGCCAGACTTCCAGGGGGTCTACGATCTGCGTAACAACCAGGTCCTCTCGTTCCAGCGCACGGCTCATGGACAAAGCCGCGCGCCTGTACAGGTTGCATCGCTGGATGATCCACGCTTGGCACAACTGATGAGCTCGCGCGCCTATACGCGCTTGCGTGAAGATGTGGAGTTGCTTCAGGGTGTGGGGGCGGAGTTTGATGAGGAGGAGTTTGCCGCTGGTGAGTTAACGCCGGTCTACTTTGGCAGTGCGGTCAACAACTTTGGCGTGGAGCCATTCTTGGGCGCGCTGGTCGAGCTTGCACCGTCGCCGCGCCCGCGCCAGAGCAGCCAGCGACTCGTGACACCGACCGATGAGACATTCACGGGCTTTGTCTTTAAGATTCAAGCCAACATGGATCCAAAGCATCGCGATTCGATGGCCTTCTTGCGTATCTGTTCGGGCCAGTTTACCAAAGACATGAGCGTCTTTCACCCGCGCCTCGAACGGACGCTGCGTGTCAGCCGCCCGCACCGGCTCTTTGCCAGAGACCGCGAAACGATTGATGCGGCCTATCCGGGTGATGTGATCGGGTTGAGTAATCCGGGCATCTTTACGATTGGGGATACGATTACCAGTGGCGAGGCATTGGAATTTGCGCCGATTCTCTCCTTTCCGCCCGAACATTTTGGCCGCTTGCGTAATGTCAATATCTCTAAGTACAAGCAGTTTAACAAGGGCTTAGAGCAGTTGATGGATGAGGCCGTAGTGCAGATTTTCTATCCGGTGGGGCAGACAAAGCGCGAACCAATTTTGGGGGTGGTGGGGACGTTGCAGTTTGATGTGGTCGTGGCACGCTTGGCCGCGGAGTATAATGTCGAGACGCGCGTGGAACCGCTTTCGCTGGCAGCCGCGCGCTGGGTGGTGGGCACGCCAGAGGCGATTAGCCGCGCCACATGGCCCAGCCAATCACAGCGCGTGCATGATCGCCATGACAATTTGGTTGTGCTCTTTAGCTCGACGTGGGAAATGAATTACTGTATGGAGAATAACCCGAAGCTCTCGTTCTTCGAGAGCGAGCATGAGGTGAGCCGCCAGAATGGTGCGGTAGCGGGTTAAGTGGTGGATGGAAACCTTCGAGGAAGCCACCCAGAGA
>CAMPHP010000571.1 GCA_946885925.1 uncultured Litorilinea sp. | reverse complement strand
GCAGTAAAGTCGATCTCCTCGCGGTCAACAAAATTCTCCACTACCAGATCCCACGCCTCCCAGAAGACGGCAAACTCGGTGGGGGTGCTACGTTGAGCCAAGACAGGTTGCGCCAGCAAGCCGGTAAAATTCCCCGCGACAAACGAAATGAACATCAACAGGGCAATAACCACGCTTGCAGCAGTGCGCTTGGCAAAGAACAATTTCATGTTTATAGTCCTACTTGAACGAACTTCTTTAGGCTAGCTTACGCTAGCTTGCCATTCTAACAGACACATTATGTACCAATGTAGACGAATTTTGGGTAATTTCTATACTATACATATTCAATGCATCCTATAATATACAGCTAGTTAGCACTTTACTCTGGAAATTGCAACGGTAGGACACTTTTGTTTGTGATTAGCGTTACAATGACACTTGTGCTACACTATGAGAACTTACCTGCGTCTCCCGGTTCTTTGGGAAGGCGTGCCGAGTATTCGCGTCGCCGGTAATGCAGTGGAAAGATGGGATTTGCGCCACAGGCGGCGTGCCGACGCATTGAAGCTGTTTATGTGCCGGTCTCCTTACAGCGCCTCGCCTATCGATCTACACGACATTTCTGCCATGTAATGTTCACAAAAGACAAATGAATTCACGGACTGCCACTGAGGACAATTTTGCTGCGGCACTGGATGAGGACAAGAACGGCATTCCCGACATTGTTATTGGGAGACTGCCGGTTTACTTGCGTACCTTGAAGTTGTTGGCAGCCGAGGGACAGGAAGTCGCCTCAAGTCAAGAACTGGGAGAGCGGCTAGGAATCAGTTCAGCCCAAATCCGCAAGGATTTGAGCCACTTTGGTGAGTTTGGCAAGCAGGGCACAGGCTATAACGTGGCTTACTTGTGCAAACAACTTGAGAAGATTCTAAAGGTTGATACGATTTGGCCCGTGGTGTTGGTGGGTGCTGGTTACTTAGGTCATGCCCTGGCAGCCTACAATGGTTTTGAGCACCGCGGATTTCGTATTGTAGGTGTCTTTGATAACGATACTCGCAAGATCGGTAGCAAAGTAGGCGAGACGATCTCCATCGAGCCGATCACCAATATCCCAACTGTTGTGCGCCGCCACAAAGTGCAGATCGCCATTATCGCTGTGCCTGCAGAAGCAGCCCAAGCGGTGAGCGATATACTGGTTGAAGCGGGCATTAAGAGCATTCTCTGTTATGCGCCACTCACGCTGAATGTTCCCAAGCACATCCGCGTCGAATATATCGACCCGGTAATCCACTTCCAACACATGACCTTTTACTTGGACAAAGATAGTTCGGACAAAGATAGTTCGGACAAAGATAGTTCGGACAAAGACAATTCGGATAAAGATTATTTGGACAAGGATAAAAGCGATTAAGCAATCCAGACGCTCAGGCCCAAATGTTCAGGTCAAGGGCTTCTTGCGTGGTAGACCCTGGCCGCGTGGATAACGCTCTGGCGTGGGATGTTGCTTTTTGATCAACAGAATATAACGTTGCTCGTTTAAGAAAGGGACTTGGGCAGGTTCAAGGCGCACCGTCCCACCACCGAGCAATTCAATCGCCTTGCGCGCTTCCAGAAGTTCCTGAGGCGCGCTTGCTCCTTTGTAGATTACGGCCCATCCACCCTGCCGTACCAGGGGCAGCAAATATTCCACGAGCGTATTAAGCGACGCCACAGCCCGCGCTGTTACTAGATCAAACTGAGCGCGATAGTCAGGACGAATGCCTACCTCCTCGGCTCGTCCTTGCACCATCGCAACATCCGTTAACTCCAACTTGGCAACAAGTTCGCGCAAAAAGGTGATCTTCTTGCCCGTCCCATCCATGAGCGTCACCTTGAGTTGTGGCGCAACGATCTTCAGGGGGATACCCGGAAAGCCAGCACCTGTACCCACATCGAGCAGGTGAAGCGGTTGGGTGGGTGGCACTACGTCGCCTGTCGCCTGGGCGATCAATGGCAGCGCCACCAGGCTGTCGAGAAAATGTTTAACCTGCACTTCCGTGTAATCGGTGATAGCAGTCAGGTTAAACTTGTCATTCCATTCCACCAACTCGCGATAATAGAGTTCAAATTGAATGAGTTGCTGGACATCTAGCGGGATGCCCAGCAACTCACAACCAGCCTGAAGTTGGGTAAGATGTACTTGGGGATCAAAATCCGCAGGCGCAGGCAAGGGTGTGCCGGAAGCGGACATAGATTCAGGCAGCAACTCAGTCACAAGGTTCCTCAATAACGGGTAAAGGCCGCAATTTTGCCGATCTTTTCCAGCCCATCATGATGCTCAAGAATGGTAACGTCGATACCTTGCAGCAATGCTCTCCGCAAGACGCTGTCCACCGCATCAGGCAACTCTTGGACTCGACCACTGCCCAATTCTTGAGCATCATCCAAATCTAACAGAATATAGCCGCTGTCCACAAACCGGTAGGCCGGTTGGGAATAGTCTTCCAGTACAATCACCTGCATGGCGCGGCCATCTTGCACCGCGGTCAATACTTCTGCCAGCCCTGCCACCGCATTGCCCTCTTTGTAAACCGTCGTGACTACCTCATCGGCAAGACGCATTGCCTCATTTGCCCCGGCCTGAAGCACCAGTTTGAGAGCCTTTTCGCTAATCTCCACTGGCGTCGCGTTAGCTTCTACGGGATAGTGTCCCGCCACCATTGAGCGCAGCCGGTGGCTCAAGAGATCCTCGAAGCGAGCCACATTCTTTTCTGTTCCTGCCAATAGTAGATAGCGCGTATCGTTGGTGCGATAGAATTCCTCGGCCAATTCTGCACCTTCTTGCAGATTGTGCATCGCTACAACCGCTTCATGGCGTTGGTAGCGGGGAGCGGACCAGCCACCCGCTTTATGTTGTTTTACCGCTTCGCCTACATGTCCTTCAACGGCTTCCAACTCACCCATGTTAAAAAGATAAAGGCGTACTCCCTCTTGTTCGACATGAACGACGCCACAACGAGTGTAGGTGTCCATCAACTCAATCAATTGACGCATGTTGGCGCGCCGACCCACATAAGCGGCATCTTCCACCGGCACCATGTAACTCTTAGCGAGCCAGAAATCTTGGGCAACACAGCTAAACATGATTAAACTGCGCCCCTCGCGATTGTAGCCCATCTCTACATAGTCTTGAATACGCTTGACATCTTCGGGCGCTGCGCCTTCGGCGTCTTCAAGCAAAGCACGCAGGACGAGTCTGTAGCTTTCTCTCATACGCCTGTCAGGACTTACATTGAGGTACACACTCAAGATTGGAGTTTGGGTATCAGTCTCAAACTCAAGTGCCTGACGGATGTCAGGGTCTATATACATACTCCCTCCTCATTCGCTAACTAGGATTCAATCACGAGAGTGGCTTCATGATGTAATCGGGTTGCTCCTATCAATCTTACATGTGAATAGGTCGAGAATATGTGTGGAAGGGGACAAATTTAGAAGACAATTACCGAGCGCAAGGTCTCGCCCCGCTCCATTGCGGCAAATGCCTCGTCTACTTCTTCCAACGCAATCGTGCGGCTGACCACCTCATCTAGCTTCAATTGTCCTTGCCGATACCAGTCGGCCAACAGCGGGAAATCACGCGTGGGCAAACAATCGCCATACCATGAGACGCAGAAATTGCCACCTAGGTCGAAGAAGCGCTGCAAATCCAAGGTCAGCGTAGGGCCAGGGC
>CAMPHP010000570.1 GCA_946885925.1 uncultured Litorilinea sp. | reverse complement strand
TCATGTAACTAGGTCATGTAACTAGGCCGAAGATCGAGCAATACGGAGCTTACATGATATTGCTCAGACAATTAACCTGGGAATTGCACGATTGTACTGCGTCAATGTGTGGTTGGCAAGAGACAATGTACTGGGCTTTTGTAGGACAATGTGTACTATTAGCGCATAAGAGGTAAACAGGGGCATGACTTCAAGGTTAAGATGGCGTATGGTACAATGGCACGCATGGTAGGCTGAGATAGATGCTTGCCAAAAAACGCCAACGTAGGGAACACTTATGAGCATGTTGACCGTCTCGGCCCTTACCACACATATTATGATGCTCTTTGAGCGTGACGACACATTACGGAATGTGGAAGTGCTTGGTGAGGTGAGTAACTGGAAAAAGGCAAGCAGTGGGCACATCTATTTCAGCATGAAGGACAGTGGCGCTACACTCACTGCTGTTATGTGGCGAAACGCTGCTCTGAACCATAGCTGGCTGCCGCGTGAAGGGGATCAGATCATTGCTGGTGGGTATGTGGGAATCTATCCCGAACGAGGCGCTTACCAACTGTACGTCAACCGCATCCAACCCGCGGGACGAGGCCAGCTCTATGTGCAGTTTGAGGCACTTAAGGCTAAGCTAGAGCTTGAGGGACTTTTTGCGCCAGAGCGCAAGCGTCCGTTGTGCCAAGCTCAAAATCGTGTTGGAGTTGTCACCAGTCAGAATGCGGCAGCATTGCGTGATATTTTGCGTGTGGTGGCGGCTCGTTGGCCGTTGTTGGACATTGTGGTTTTTCCTTGTTTGGTACAGGGGAGTGAGGCTCCAGGGCAGATTGCTGAAATGGTGCGGACGGCGAATCACTATCATGCCAGCGTTGCGCCACTCGACATGTTGATTGTGGCGCGTGGGGGCGGCTCGATTGAGGATTTGTGGGCCTTTAATGATGAGCGCGTCGCCTATGCCATCTTTGAGAGCGAAGTGCCGGTGGTGACAGGGGTCGGACATGAGACTGATTTCACCATTGCCGATTTTGTGGCTGATGTGCGCGCGCCCACCCCATCGGCGGCAGCGGCAATGGTTACGCCTGATCGAAATGAGATCCGTGCCCGGTTGTTTGATGCCGTTAGTTGGATGGGAGAGCAAGTAGAGATCTTGGTGGTGGGCGAACGGCGACAATTGCGTGCCGCTGTACAGCGATTGTCGCTGCTGCATCCCCAGCGCATGTTGGATCAGCGCCGCCAGCAACTTGATGAACGCGAGCGGCGTATGCATTGGACTGTACAACGGCGGCTTGATCGCTTGCATGATCGGACCGAAGCTGCCAGCCGCCGCCTAGAAGCATTAAATCCCCGGCAGGTTTTGGCGCGCGGTTACAGCATTGTGCAGCAGGAGGGTGGTAGCGTGGTGACAAATCCGGCTGCGCTTAGCCCGAAGGAACGGTTGCTGGTGCGCGCGGCGGGTGGTGACTATAGGGTAGTTGCCGATGTAGACGCTCGTCCAGGCAGGCGTGGATCTGCTGGTAACGGCGTGAACGCAGAGTAAATTTAGAGTAGACATATTAGAGTGGACATAGAGGTTAACAGATGTATGGTGAGAGGAAAGGGCGTATGAGTAGAAAGGCACGACAACGAGTTATCGCAGGAATCTCTTTGTTGGCAATGGTTCTGTTGCTATCAGGATGTAGCCTGCTTTTTGGTGGGCGTCAAGCAGAGGAGCCGACGATAGAGGACGAAGAGCGTGTGGTCGTACCTACCTTTACCCCCACACCTGAATTGCCACCAACGGCGACACCTGTGCCGGAGGTTGACGAGCCTCAAGTGGTGGAGGTTGCGCCGAGCGCGGCAGAAGCAAACCCTCCAGCAGATGCACAGGCAATTACAGAGACAAATACTGAGACCAATACAGAAGCGATTACAGATACAAGTACTGCTTCCACAACCACTGATTCCACAACTACTGATTCTACAACCAGTGATGCAGCACCGACACCCACGCCGATGGCAAAGGTGGTGGTGAACGCAGCGCAGGTCAATGCGCGCAGCGGCCCAGGCACGGAGTATGGTCTGTCCGGATCACTCACACAAGGCCAAGCTTTTGACGTGGTTGGCAAGAATGCGGATGGAACTTGGTGGCAGTTCTGCTGTGTAAACGGCCAACAAGCCTGGGTCTTTGGCGAGTTGGTTAATGTAGAGAATGCCGAGGCTGTGCCTGTTGCACAAAATCTGCCGCCCACGCCAGCCCCTGTGGCAGCTGCTCCTCAGCCCACTGCTCCCCAACCGTCAGCGCCTGAGCCGACTGCTGCGCCTGCTGAACCGGCTGCTCCGCCGACCAATACGCCTGAAGCTGCGCCACCTCCCCCGGCTGGTGCCGTAAACGCAGGAGACTGTGGTGGAGACGATGGCTGTAAGTTCCGGGTGACAGGTGGCCCTACCACGGCTCCTAATGGTGGCTTTGAGTTGAAGTTTCAGTTGTTTTTTATGCATAGTGGCGTTGACGGTGGGCAGCCGCAAGGAGATTACCGTCTGGGAATAGAGAAGGACGGGCAACTCATCGGCATCTTTGCCGACACGACAAGCTTTGCGCTGAGTAAGAACGAGGGTCCAATGGGGCCTTATAACTATGAGGCAAAGATTGGTGCTGGTGATCTGCCGGGAGGTACGCTAGAAGGAAATTACTCTTTCTGGGTGCTGGATGGCAACCGCCAGCGTGATAGTGATGTCTACCCACTCTTTATTCCAGGCGACCAGGGTGAAGTTTGGATTCAGTTTGACCAAGGATAATCCGATTCTGCTTCCAAAAGTACCCAAAGAGGATCTTAGCTCGTGGCTACATTATTCACAACGTTGGGACCTAAACAGGCGGATGATGTTGGGATAATTTTGCCCCACGAGCATCTCTTTGTGGACTTAGGGCCGGTTGAGGACGCCAGTTATCTGCACGCCGACGTGGATGAGGCTGTCGCGGTCATGGCACCGGAGGTCGAGAAGATAAAATCCCAGGGTGTGACTGCCCTGGTCGAATGTACCCCGGTGGGTGTAGGGCGGCGTGCAGATATTGATTTGGCGATTTCACTTGCAACCAACTTTCCGGTCGTACTGCCCACGGGGATTTATCGTGAGCCGTGGGTGCCGCAATGGGTACGCGATGCAGACGAAGCTGCACTTGTCGAGTGGATGGTGCAGGAACTTGAGCAAGGCATCGAAGATACGAATGTTCGTGCCGCATGGATCAAGGTCGGTTCAACCGATGATGGCGTGACTGCACAGGAGCGCAAGATTCTGCGAGCCGCAGCGCGTGCGGGGTGGCAGACCGGAGCAGTGATTGGGAGCCATACTGTGCGGGGTGCGGTGGCGCGTGAACAAGTCACGATTGTAGAGGAGGCAGGTTATAGCGCAAGCCGTTTCATCTGGATTCACACCCAAGCAGAACCCGATTTTGCCTTGCACCTAGAGATGGCGCGCCGAGGAGTCTGGGTGGAATATGATGGCATCGGCGGGCGTCCCGATGAATGGTTTGTCGATGCTGTGCAGAGGTTGTTGGATGCAGGCTTTGGCAAGCAATTGTTACTGAGCCAGGATCGGGGTTGGTATGATCCGTCTAAGCCGGGTGGCGGCGTTGTGCAACCGTTTACCCATTTGTTAGACGAGTTTTTGCCTAAGTTACGGGCGGCGGGATGTGACGAGAGCACCATCGCCCAGTTGTTACAGCACAATC
>CAMPHP010000569.1 GCA_946885925.1 uncultured Litorilinea sp. | reverse complement strand
ATATAGGATTGCAGATTCAACGGAATATTACGCGCCAGCATCAGGGGGAACTGGGGCGCTTGC
Organism: uncultured Litorilinea sp.; assembly: GCA_946885925.1. The sequence goes on along the minus strand of CAMPHP010000569.1, from coordinate 3,641 downwards.
AGGCGGAAGAGGTCTGGTGGTGTCCCCGCGGCCAAAGAGGCAAAGTATTTGGTCGCATCCGGCTCAACGCGCGTGATCGTGATCCCTGGGTTTGCTTCCTGGAATTGCTCAATTTCGGGGGGAGTAAGTTCAGCATCACCCATCATATACTCAATATTGATTTCAGCGGTGTCACCAGGTGCGGCGGCTGAGCCACCCGCATCTGCCGCCGGGGCTGGTTGCTCCGGCGTGGCTGCTGTACAGGCAGCGAGCCATGCCCCTGCTGCTGAAACACCAGCTAATTGTATGAATCGCCGGCGGCTCAAACGACCGCCATTGTCCAGCTTACCTTCCACTTTGTGCCTCCCTTGGACAGAGTGCTGCGTTGAAATAGTCAAACAAAAACAGTCAAACAAAAACTATCAGACAAAAACAGTCAGACAAAGCGTGAGTCTGCTTAAAGCTCAATGCGGAAAAGGAGAATGCATTGGACGGAGCAACTTCATCCAGAACCGTGAAACCAAGCTACCTGGATGAAGGGGTGGCCCGCGGAATGGCGATGCCATGAACTCAAAAAACGGTAATCAGAAAAAGAGGAGCAAGAAAATTCTATATCGTTTTGGAGAGCCGAGCAAGTGACAAAAAACTGAGGCAGTGTGGCAGATCTCAGGTGTAATCCTTGCAGCCCTTACCCCACATCAAATCCATCTTGCATAACTAGAACAAAAGTTCTATAATAAAAGGAGCAACTCTTTCCTGAAGCCCGCAAGCGTGGTAGGAGACGACATGACTCACCCAACGTTATCACCCGACAACCCGGTCATTTCCGCTGTAGATGCTTTTCACTTTGAAACCGTCGAGAGCTTCTGGTTGATCGGCCTTGGCAGTTCAGGTCCCTATTTCAATCCACAAATGCCTAGCAACAATTGGGTCATTCCCATCTGGCGCGAGTTTCTCCAGCGCCAAAATGAACTACCTGCTACTGCCGACCGCAGCCGCTATCTCAGCCCATGCCACGGGCGCGAAACTGACTTCACCTTCTACTGCGGTCTCGCCGTTTCAGAAAAGCCTTCCCACCTCCCTGCGGAAATGACCGCGATTCGCATCCCCACCCACACCTACGCCGTAGGAACCGTCACTGGGGCGCGCGAGGAGATCGACCGCGTGTATGCGGCTCTGCCTCCCTGGGCTGCGGAACAGGGTTATCCGGTCAACAACGCCATTCTCTGGTTGGAGAGCTATCCCTATCCAAAAGGCCCGACGCTTGAACCCGACCAGCCTCACTTCTTTCACATCTATTTACCCGTCTATCTACTCGCTGCCTGATCTAAAAAGGAGTCGCTGCGTGATGCAGCGACTCCTTTTTACACAAACTTCATGCAACCTTCAAGGAAGCTTGAGCTTCCTTGAAGGTGTAGGGCGACGTTATGCGTAAGCCTCAATCGGCGGGCAAGCGCAGATCAAATTGCGGTCGCCATAGACATTGTCAATCCGTCCGACCGCGGGCCAGAACTTGAATTGGCGGCTAAACGGCGTTGGATACGCTGCTTCCTCGCGGCAATAGGGTCGATCCCACTCGTCAGCAGTCACCGCTTGCGCCGTGTGTGGTGCGCCCTTGAGCACATTTTGCACAGCGTCAGCCTGACCATTCTCAACCGCTCGAATCTCCTCACGAATCGCAATCATCGCATCACAGAAGCGGTCAATCTCCGCTAGTGATTCGCTCTCGGTTGGCTCGATCATCAAAGTCCCTGGCACCGGGAAGGACATCGTAGGCGCATGGAAACCATAATCCATCAGCCGCTTGGCGATGTCATCCACCTCAATACCGGCTGCCTTGAACTGGCGTACATCGACAATGCACTCGTGCGCCACAAAGCCATGATCACCCTGGTACAAGACAGGATAGGAAGGCTGAAGGCGTGCCGCAATGTAATTTGCATTAAGGATGGCAATCTTCGTCGCCTCCGTCAGCCCGCTCCCCCCCATCATGGCGATGTAGGCATAGGAAATAGGCAGAATGCTGGGGCTACCCCAAGGCGCAGCCGAGACCGTAGCCGCCGCATCTTCCCCCCCCACACCTGGCACAACGGGATGCCCCGGTAGGAACGGCGCAAGGTGCGCCGCCACACAAATCGGCCCCATGCCAGGACCGCCGCCACCATGCGGGATACAAAAGGTCTTGTGCAAATTCAAGTGGCAAACATCAGCGCCAATATCCCCCGGACGGCACAAGCCCACTTGTGCGTTCATGTTGGCCCCATCCATGTAGACCTGCCCGCCATGCTCATGGACAATTTGGCAGAGTTCCACAATGCCTTCCTCAAAGACACCGTGGGTGGAAGGATAAGTGACCATGATCGCAGCCAATTCCGCGCGATGCTGTGCAGCCTTGGCGCGCAGATCTTCCAAATCCACATTACCCCGTTCATCACAAGCCACAACGACTACATCCATTCCCGCCATTACCGCACTGGCAGGATTTGTGCCATGCGCCGACGAGGGAATCAGGCAGATGCGCCGGTGGGCATCCCCTCGGCTCAAATGATAGGCACGAATGGTGAGCAGACCCGCAAACTCGCCCTGAGAACCAGCGTTGGGCTGAAGCGAGACAGCAGCAAAGCCTGTCACTTCTGCCAACGCTTCCTCTAAACGAGTAAAGAGTTCCATATAGCCCTCGGCCTGTGTACGCGGGACAAAAGGATGAAGCTTGCCAAACTCCGGCCAAGTGATCGGAATCATCTCTGTCGTGGCGTTGAGTTTCATCGTGCATGACCCCAGGGGGATCATCGCCTGGGCCAGCGACAGATCACGGCTCTGCAAGCGGAAGATGTAGCGCAGCATCTCGGTCTCGGTGTGATAGAGGTTAAAGACTGGATGGGTGAGATAGTCGCTGGTGCGGCCAAAGGGTGCGCCCAAAGCCAGATCAACTTGTGCGGCAACCTCCTCCAGTTTCGCCACATCCGTTGCGCCAAAGATGGCGAGCAGCGTCCGCAATGCTTCGAGAGTGGTTGTCTCATCCAGTGACACACCCACTGCGCCATCGGCATAGACGCGCAGATTCACATGCTGTACCTCAGCCGCATTGACCAATGCAGCTTGGTCACGTGGCCCACTACTAATCTTCAAGGTATCAAAATGTGGCCCTGGATTCACGGTGTAGCCCAATTCACCAAGCAGATGAGCGAGCGTTTCGGTCAATAGCCGCACGCGTGCCGCAATCCGTCGCAGCCCCTCTGGCCCGTGATAAACCGCATACATCGAAGCCACAATCGCTAACAGCACTTGCGCTGTGCAAATGTTGCTCGTCGCCTTATCACGGCGGATGTGCTGCTCGCGTGTTTGCAGCGCCAAGCGCAACGCCGGATTGCCCGCGCTATCCACCGACACACCAACCAGGCGACCTGGCATAATGCGCTTGAGTTCATCGCGTGTCGCCATAAACGCAGCATGAGGGCCACCATAGCCCAACGGCACGCCAAAGCGCTGGCTGTTGCCCACAGCAATATCAGCACCAAATTCACCCGGAGGCGTCAACAACGTCAGCGCCAACAAATCAGTCGCCACCACCACCAAAGCCCCGGCAGCGTGAGCCTTTTCGACAAAAGCTCGCCAATCCACAAGGCTGCCCTCCGTGTCGGGATACTGGATCAAGGCACCAA
>CAMPHP010000568.1 GCA_946885925.1 uncultured Litorilinea sp. | reverse complement strand
GATCCGGCGTATCCGTCCGGAGATCATTATCTGTTTTCACCCTGATCGCTATCTAGTTGGCGACGGATATATCAATCACCCTGACCATCGCAATGCGGGTTTGGTGGCACTTGACGCAATTTTCCCTGCTGCGGATAACCCCATGTTCTACCCGGATATGGCGGATGAAGGCTATTTGCCCCATAAGATCAGCCAGCTTTATGTCGTTGGCGATTCTGAACCGACCATCCAGGTTGATATTACGGATGCAATTGATCTGAAAATTCAATCGATCCTTGCTCACAAGACGCAGATTTCCAACCCGGAAGAGGCATGGACGAAGTGGAAAGAGCACTGGGGCGAAACGCAGGAGGATGGTAGCGTGCGCTACTTTGAACGCTACCGCGTTTTGAAGTTTACGTAGCTCGAAGGTGCAGAAGGATAAAAGTGTAGAAACTGATTGAAATAAAAACCGTCCTGGAAGCGTATTGCCTCCGGGACGGTTTTATTCAATCTTATGCTAGAGAACTTGGCTAGAGAACAGGCGATGAGCCTTATTCAAGCTCGGCCATCAGTTCTTCTTGAACCTGGTTACCAAACTCGTCGATTGCATCCAATGTCTCTTGGACATCAGCACCCTGCATAATGGCGTTGAAGTCTTGCTCCAGGCGGTCGCGAACCTGCTCATAGGAGATGAGTTGTGGCTCGTACTTACCATAGGGCAGCAGTTCATATGCTTGGGCCCATTGTGTACCACCGACGGCAGTAGCGATGTAGTCGTCCAGAGGTGTGCTGGCACGAGTCGGGAAGTAACCACTGGCAGCCACCCAGTCGGCCTGAACTTCAGGAGTGGTGAACCATTTGACAAAGATCCATGCTGCCAATTCCTGTTCCGGTGTGGTGACCGGGATCATGACATCGCCACCATAGACGTTCTGAACAGGATCGGGTGTGGTATGGGGAATTGCAGCCACGCCCCACGCATCCGGGTCGCGACCTTGTTCAGCCGCAACGGTGTTAATGGCTTCCTCATAGAAGGGGATACCGGAGCTAGAGCCCTGGGTAAAGAGGGCATTGCGTGCGGCCAGTTCAGCTTCGGGATAACCTTCGGTAAAGAAGTAGGCGCAGCCGTCGTTATAAAGCTCTTGCAAGAAGGTCAAGGCTTCCACGGTGGCAGGGCCGTTTAGCACATAGCCGGTGCCGTCCTCGTTCAGAATGTCACCACCAAAGGCAAAGGTCCAGGAAGCGGTTGCAGAAGCATCGGCGCGCAGAACATAGCCACCCGTACCGTCACCCTTGGCTTCCGCTGCGGCACACGCCATTTCGCGGAACTCTTCGGGTGTGGCAGGAGGAGCATCAAAGCCTAGCTCTTCCAGCCAACTCTGGTTGTAGTAGAGCATCTCTTCCGAGCGGTTGGGCGGGAAGCCAAGCCGTTGGTTGTCGAAGGCAGGATGGACGCCCTGCTCCAAGAAGGCTGGATAGAAGTCGGCCAATTCCTCCTCGGTCAGCCCCCAAGTTGCGTCATTGACGAAGATATTCAGATCGACCAATGCGCCATTTAACTGGTAGAAAGCTTGGTCATTCTGATAGCCTACGATCAAGGCGGCAGGAACTTCACCGGCTGCAATGCCAGCGTTGACCTTGTCGCGGATGTCACCGTAGCTACCCTGATTTTGGGCATCAATGACAATGCCACACTCATTGGTGCTGTTAAATTCATCAATGATGACCTGCAACCGTTCCTCGCGCGAACCGGAGTGATTGTGCCACCAGACGACGGTCTGACCGCTGGGATCAATCCCAGCCAATTCGCCATCTGCGGCTGGCTCGCATGTTGCGCCTGTAGATGCCGCTGCCTCTTCTTCTGCTCCCTCGGTAGTTGCTTCGGTAGGCTCTGCCTCGGCAGCAGGTTCCTCAGTGGCTGCGGTCTCCGCAGGTGCAGACGGGGCCGGAGCTGCCGCTGGACATGCTGCTAAGAGCACTGCCGTGGTGAGGAGCGTTGCTAGCAGCCAAATTTGCTTGCGTAGCATGGGTACATCTCCTTCTCTTGATGTTTGAATGACATACAGCTTTAGATTGGATCTTTCTACTTTATGGTGCAAACAGGACAGTCTAGTGTCCTGGCTTTGCCATGTCATGCATAACCGCCCTCGGAACTAGCCACAAAGTGCTCGCCTCCAAGGAAGGGCCAAACATTTACCCCTTCAGCCTTTATCCCTTCAACCCTGAGCTTGCAATGCTTTCAATGAAGGTGCGTTGGGTAAAGAAATAGAGAAGCAAGACGGGAGCTATTGTGATCACAGCCCCTGCCATTTGTAGATGAAAGAATGCCCCTGCCTCGTCTAAAAAGGCCAACAGCCCATAAGAGACGGGTCGCCAGTCCGGTGTCGTTGTTACCAAAATCGGCCATGCCAGTGCATTCCACGAGCTAATAAAGCTAAATAAGACCATCGTCATCACGGGCGCTTTGGAAAGGGGCAGTATGACTTGCACTAGATAGCGTAGATGTCCAGCCCCGTCAATCTGCGCCGAATCCCATAACTCATTGGGGATCTGCTGGAAGAACTGGCGCAGTAGAAAAATGCTAAATGCCCCAGCCATAAAAGGAACCGTTAGTGCAGGCCAGTTGTTTATCCAGGGAATTGGACCCAACCGCCCCAACCAAGAGACCGTTATATAATTGGGAATCCACACCACTGCTTCGGGCAACATCAGCGTGGCGAGCAAGAGCGTAAAGAGAAAGCCTTTGCCAGGAAATTCCATACGCGCAAAGGCATAGGCTGCCAACGTACAAAAGACTATTTCACCCGCGCAGGTAATCAGCGTGATCTTAATGCTGTTGGTGAGATAGAGCGAGAAATTTGCATCATCCCACGCCTGAACATAGTTGCTCCACTGAGGTGTGGATGGCAATAAGCGCCCGCCAGTCGCCTCGGACAGATTCATGAGCGATACGCTGACCGTATAGACGAAGGGGACTAAGGCAATAATGGCCCCCAAGATCAGCACAAGATAGGTCAACAGGTTGCCCACTGTGAAATGAGACCTGGCTGATTTGCTTGCCGAAGTCGTTTTCGCTTGTGTAGTGGTGGATGGAGTTGATACCTGACTAGCCATAGAATACTCGCTCGCTAGCAATGCGGTTGTTGATTGCTGTCAACGCCAAGATGATGACTAGGAGTAAAATCGCCAGTGCCGAGGCGTACCCGTAGCGTGCCGTATCTCTAAAAACTTGGAAGATGACGACGCTTGCTGTATCAGTCGTGCCCAATGCCGCTGCCGTTCGCAACACAAAGATATGGTTGAATGCCTTGAAGGTGCCAATGACCGAGTAGAGAGTCAAGAAGTAGATCGTTGGCGAGAGCAAAGGGAGCGTGATATAGCGGAAAAGTTCCCAACGACCAGCCCCATCCATCGCACCCGCCTCGTAGACATCACGTGGGATACTACCAAGACCCGCCAAAAAGATGACTGTGTTAAAACCGACAAAGCTCCATACGCCATAGAGCATGATGACGACCAGCGATAAGCTTGGCCCTGCCATCCATTGCGGCAATGTGACGCTGCTACCTGCAAGCAGTTGGAACAAGCCAGCCGGCTCGTTTAACCACTTCATGGGTTCGCCACCCAATGTCGAAATCAGGGTGTTGAGCGGGGTGGTAGGACGGCTGGAAAAGAGGATTCGGAAAACAGCGGCTGTGCCCACAAAGGGTGCAATGTAGGGA
>CAMPHP010000567.1 GCA_946885925.1 uncultured Litorilinea sp. | reverse complement strand
TCTTAGCTGAGTACAGCCCAGCTCGATGATGTTCAAGAATTACCGATGCCCACGCTCCCTTTGCCATCATACCACCATCCACACACACATATTCGCCAGTCATAAAGGAGGCATAGTCACTGGCAAGGAAGAGGGCCACATTGGCGATCTCTTCCGGCGCACCGATGCGGCCCAGGGGATGCGTCTTGCCCCATTCCACACGCATTTCATCCAGCGTCGGCCCGCCCGGCTCGATGGAAATCGCTGGCATGTTGGTGTCGATGGTGCCGGGGCAGATGGCAAGAACGCGAATCTTGTCTGGGGCATAGTCCAGCGCCAGTTGTCGCGTGAGCGAGAGCAGTCCACCCTTGCTGGCAGCATAGGCGCTGACATGATGGGCCGATTGCAGCCCTTGCACGCTGGCGGTGTTGAGGATGACGCCGCCACCACGGGCACGTAGATGGGGAATGGCATAGCCGGTGAGCAGGAAGGGAGCCTTGAGGTTGACATCAATGATGCGATCCCACATCTCTTCGGGCAGTTCGTGGGCAGGTAAATAGCTACTTTTGGGTTGAATCCCCGCGTTGTTGCAGATCACATCAAGACCGCCAAACTCATTGACCGCGGTTTCAACCGCGCTGCGGCAGACCTCGGCGGAGGAGACATCACCGGGGAAGAAGATAATCTTGCCAGGGGCATGGTCTGTGTTGGTAAGTTCCTTGCCCGCGGCTTCGTCCACATCAATCGCAAGAACTGATGCACCCGCCTTGGCAAAGCCGAGGGAGAGCGCACGCCCAATCCCCCCCGCGCCGCCAGTGACAATCACGACCTTACCGGAATAGTCGAACATAGGGAAACTCCTTTCAGTCTCGTTTCTTTATGGCTGTTTATTTGGGATGGTATATTGCAGCGAGAAGGTTGTCCTCGGAACTCACTATAATGGATTAGACGAACGTATCACAAAGGGGCTACAACGATGATACGAACTCGATATGGTCCGTCATGAGATCAGCGGCAGCTTAGAGAAGATTACGCCTTATTCCCCTCACTAATCGACGTTAGCTGCCGGCGCGGTAAGTAGCCAAGGAATGCTCCTCAATAGCATAGCATTGTGGCTCAATCTGTAACAGGTGTCTGAACTGGACATTGTGTCACGACCTGCCGAGCCAGTGCATCACTGTCAAAGTGGGGTTTAACAATGACGACGAACTGGCTTGGCACGCGATCCTCCATCATCCACTTGTCCACCAACTCCACCATGTCACCCGCCTCAACCACCTTTCGATAGAGTTGTAGGGGAACATCGTCGGTCTCCAGGCTGATCTCCACTGTCTCCCATCCCGATTGCATCCAGTCGGGCAGTTCCCTAACTTGCGCGTCCAAAGCCACATATACGCTGGTGCAATCGTTCACCTGAAACTGCAAGTAGTTTGCCATCTGCGCTTCTAAGGGGAAGTAGCTTGGCTCTTCGCCCAGATAGTAGGCTTGAGGTAGGCGAAAATATATCGCTCCGGCTAATTTGTCGGGAACAGAGGTAAAGACATAATCGCGATCGGTGTAGACTAACTTGCCAGCCTCTAGTGTATCAAGAAAGTCCTCGCTAGCGGGTCCCATCGTGGCAAATTGGATTGTGCCAGCCTCAACAATGGGTTGCACGATGGGCTTATCGTTATAGTAGATCTCCCAGCCGTTCGCCTCTAGCTCAACCATCATCTCCACGCTGGGCTGCGGATCTGCTGATAGGGGCCAGCGAATGTGAAAACGCTCCGCACGCGCCCAGGTAGGAATAGGTACGGGTATCCGCACGATCCCGAACGTTGGCATAATATTGGGTAACCTCTCAATACGCCAACCTTTCTCAAATTGGGGGCCGTCGTCTCCAAAATTCCAAACTTGGACAAGTAATGTGGATCCCAATGAACCCATTGGGAAAAAGCCAATAGCAAAATGACGATGGTCGGGCGAAAATACCGGGTAACCTGGCACCACAGTGACCGCGCCGGAATCACCATCCACGAGTAGATACTCGCCGCCTTCCCAATAGCCGATACGCAGCAGATGGTAGTTGATATCAGGCAATGGCTCTGCATAGGTATACCTGACCGAACCCGCCGTTGCACTGAGGTCGTTAAATGTGATGATCCGGTCATCTCCTAGCTCAATCGATAGGCACTGCTCCCTACGCACGATCCCTTCCATATGGGCGCTGAGTAGATATTCCTCAATCTCTCGGCTGCACTCCTGCGAGTTTTGAAGCGACTGGCACAAGCAAGGCGAAACATCATTGAATGAAAAACGCCCAAAGCCTGCACCCGTTCGCACCGTGTCGGTAATGCCCCGCTGGGCATGCTCGATATGGCCTTCCCCACCATAGTAATAGGGTGTCGTCATTGGATGACGCTCCGGTACGCCGGTAGGGAAATACAATACCGAGGTGGGCGTTACGGTTGGAAGCAGAACGATCTCTTGGCTACCTGGGTCTAAGGGGCTATCAAAGGATGATGCGGACGGATTGGCTTCGGACGTGCTTTTAGCTCGTGGTGTGCTGGTGGCGGTACTGGTTTGACGATCTTCTAGACTCTCCTCGCTCACCAGAACCGGCATGGTCGTCTCTGCTGGAGTTCTGGTAGCGTCAAGCACCGGACTTTCGCGCTTTGTTTGTCGACCACAGCCGAGCAGAAGCAACGCGGCAAGCAGCAGAAGTGCAGGATAAAGTAGGGAACGATGCATGGCAATATGCATCATTGCACTGGTATGTCGGAGGCGCACAATACCCTCTATTCTGAATTTGGTGAGGTGATATCTTTATTGCCGAACGCACTGGGTGCAGACTGCTCATACAAGATAGGCACAAAGAGGATATTTTGCTAGATTGGTTTCGGTTTCGAGCCGGATCAGATTCCGCCGCTTGCGAAGGAGTGAGTGTTCCGGTACTTACTTGGAAGTGGAGTTGAACAAACCTACAGGTCGTACCCTTCCTCGAAGCCGGGAACCCTCTGGTGACTTCGAGGAAGGGTGTTTGGACAAGTTATATTGTCAATCGAACCGAGCCTATACCACTATACGACACCTCACGCCGGATTGGCGGCGATGTACTCATCCAACTGCGCCTGTAACTTCTCCTTGAACTCCTGGCGACCTGCCCCGTCCAGCATTTCCTTCATTTGGGCGCGTGCTTCATCTGTGGGCAGTTGGCCGCTTGCCAGACCATGCACTGCCTCTAGGTAGACTGCATTTAACTTGGCAATGTCCAACTCCAACGCCTTGGTGTCCGGCTCAAAGCCTTCATGCGGGTTAAAGATGAAGTTATCAGGGTTCGTCAGGAAGGCAATGGTCTCTTCGGCTTCCGTTGGCAAGTCCGCTGGCAAGCGTTGGAAACGACCAGACATGCCCGAGACATACCACTGGCGGCGGTAGTTGCGCGTAGGATCCACACCTTCGACCTCGCTAAAGCGCATGTTCTCTTCTTTGATGTAGTTCTCGCCCTCAATGCCCATCAGCCACAAATCCAGGTTGTCCTGCGAACCAGCCAGCCAGTTAAAGAACTGGACGCCAGCCACTTTCTGCTCGTCAGGCGCATTCACGTTGAAGACAATGAAGTTAAACTGCTTGAGCACGCCCAAACCCTTAGTGCCAGCGCGTTGTCCGGTCATATCCACCCCAAAGAGCGATGCATCGGGGAAGGAAGCCTTCATCTGCTTGGTCTGGTCCACCCATTTGTAATCCGGCTCGTTT
>CAMPHP010000566.1 GCA_946885925.1 uncultured Litorilinea sp. | reverse complement strand
GGCGCTTGGTCGGCCACGATTTTGGAAATATACATATCCTCTGCTTCCAAACCGAAGTTCTCGGTCGCATTCGCCAGTGCGCTCTTAATGGTCTTTGCAACCACCTTAGCAGCGGACTGCGGCATGTACTGCAAGAGCACAAGGGCTTCCTGTGCGTTCTTGCCACGTACTTCATCCACAACCAATCGTGCCTTTTGAGCACTAATACCTGTGTACTTGGTTACTGCTTGAACTTCCATCTCTGCCTCCGTTGGTTCGCCACAGCCTAGCGCTTAGTCCGCGTGGTCTTTTCAGACCGCACATGACCGCGAAAGAAACGGGTCGGCGCAAACTCGCCCAGCTTGTGGCCTACCATGTTCTCCGTGATGTACACCGGCACATGCCGGCGACCATCATGGACAGCCAAGGTGTGACCCACAAACTGAGGGAAGATGGTCGAAGCGCGCGACCAAGTCTTGATTACCTTTCGTTCGCCCTTCCGGTTCATCTCCTCCACCTTCTTGAGGAGCCGCGGGGTGACGTAAGGACCCTTCTTGAGTGAGCGGGACATACTCTCTTCTACCTTTCCCGACTACTTGTCGCCACGACTACTTGCCACCGCGACGGCGGACGATCATCTTATTCGTATACTTGCGGCGGCGGGTCTTCTTGCCCAACGCTGGCTTACCCCAAGGTGTCTTGGGACCAGGCATACCAATGGGTGAACGACCTTCACCACCACCATGCGGATGCGAACCCGGGTCCATCGCAATGCCACGCACCGACGGGCGTCTGCCAAGCCAGCGATAGCGTCCTGCCTTGCCTATCGTAATGTTGGCATGGTCAGGGTTTGACACTTGGCCGATAGTCGCCAGACAGTTAACGTCGATATAGCGCACTTCGCCGCTGGGCAGGCGCACCTGAGCCATCGACCCTTCCTTCGCAACCAACTGTGCCGAATTGCCTGCACTGCGCACCAGCTGACCACCACGTCCTGGATAGATCTCGATATTGTGGATCACAGTACCCAAAGGAATCTGGCGGATCGGCAACGCATTGCCAGGGCGAATTTCGGCAGTGGGGCCAGACATCACTGTGTCCCCCACTTGCATCCCTACAGTTGCCAAAATATAGCGCTTCTCGCCATCTTGATAAACAAGCAAGGCGATGCGCGAACTGCGATTCGGGTCGTACTCAATCGAGTCTACCCGCGCAGGAACACCAAACTTGTCACGGCGGAAATCGATCACTCGATAGCGGCGCTTGTGACCACCGCCACGATGACGCACAGTAATCCTACCTCGGTTGTTGCGCCCAGCTTGCTTGCGCAGCGGGGCCACCAAGGAGCGTTCTGGTTCCGTACGCGTGACATCTTTATAAGAGGACACCGTCATACCACGGCGTCCTGCTGAAGTCGGACGATAAATCTTAATAGCCATGTCGTGTTTTCTCCTAGACGCCTTCAAACAACTGAATGCTGTTACCCGGCGCTAACGCAACCACGGCTTTCTTCCACTTGCTTTTGCGGATATTCACTCGCTTGCCGCGACGGGTCGTCTTCACAGGCATGACCACGACATTCACATCAGTCACAGTCACACCGAAGGCGAGTTCCACAGCTTCCTTTACCTGGAACTTATTAGCACGCATATCCACCTCAAAGGTGTAGCGATTGCCAATTTCAACACTATCCATACTCTTTTCGGTGACGATTGGCCGCCGTAGTACTTCGTAGATATGCATAGTTACTCCTCCGTTCCTGCGGCAGCAAGCTCACCAGCGTCACTAGCCAGCGCGGTATCCGTCCCTAGCCAAGCTTCCACCCGTTCTACAGCGTCCTTAGCCATGAGCAAAACGTCATAGCCCAAGAGATCGCGCACATTCAAATAGCCGCTCTGAAGCAGCTTGACGGTGGGCAAGTTGCGCACGCTGCGATCAACGTTTGGGTCCTTTTCAGCAACCACAAACAAAATGTTCTGGTCGTTCAGCCCCAACGCATTGAGCATTGTTACCGCTTGCTTGGTCTTGGCTACGCTCAGGTTCAAGCCATCCAACACCACAATCTGCCCCGCCCCAGCCTTTGCGCTCAATGCAGAACGCAACGCTGCTCGGTGCATCTTCTTCGGCATCGCCTTTACATAGGTGCGGGGCACCGGCCCGAAAGCCACACCACCACCGACCCATTGCGACGCACGAATCGAACCCTGTCGGGCGCGGCCTGTTCCCTTTTGCTTCCAGGGTTTACGACCACCACCACGCACTTCACCGCGCGTTTTGGTCTTGTGTGTACCCAAACGCGCATTGCTAAGTTGACGCACCAAAGCCTGGTGCATCAACGATCTGTTTACCGGTGCGCCAAACACCTCATCGCTGACTTCGATCTGGCCTGTTTGGTTCCCGGTCATGTCTTTAACGGGCAAATACATCGCTCATCTCCTTCTTTTGTCGCAGGCAACCTTTCGGTGTGCGCTCCAGCTAGGCTTTCTGAGCCTTTTTGGCTGCGCGCACCAAAACAAGGCCGCCCCGCGGACCGGGAACAGCACCACGAATCGCAATTAGATTTCGTTCGGCATCCACCAGGGCAATCTTCAGATTTTGGACAGTGACCTGATCACTTCCCATGTGACCTGGCGCGCGCGATCCGGGCCACGTATGACCAGGGGTCGTACCTGCACCGCGCGAACCTGTTGCGCGATGACGATCCGACTGACCATGCGTCTTGGGACCACCCGCAAAGCCATGACGCTTGACACCACCGGCAAAACCCTTACCCTTGGATATGCCGATGACATCCACCAAATCACCATCTTGGAAGATATCAGCCTTGATTACGTCGCCGAGGTTATATTGGGCGGCGTCATCGAAACGCATCTCGCGCAAGCGGCGCACGGTGGGCGTGCCCGCCTTCTGCAGATGACCCTTTTGTCCCTTGGTCAGCTTGCGTTCCGCAACTTCCTCAAAGCCCAACTGAATAGCATTATAGCCATCCACTTCGACCGTCTTGACCTGCGTTACATAGCAGGGTCCGGCCTCAATTACTGTTACAGGTACGACAACCCCTGTTTCATCGAACAGTTGGGTCATGCCGACCTTTTTCCCGATAATCCCTCTCATTATTTCCTCCTGGGACTGACGGTTACGCTAAATCGGTGTAAACCACATCATCCCAGCGTCTGCAAGGCTTAAATGCCTTCCAAACCACTGCGAGTGTTAGAGTTTAATTTCGATATCAACACCAGCGGGCAAGTTTAACCGAGTTAAATTCTCAATGGTCTTGCTGCCTGGGTCCACCACATCGATCAAACGCTTGTGGGTCCTCACCTCAAATTGCTCACGACTATCTTTGTCAATAAATGTAGAACGCATTACGGTGAACTTCTCGATGCGAGTGGGTAAAGGCACGGGCCCGACCACTTGAGCACCTGTCTGTTCGGCGGCGTCCACAATCTGACGCACCGAGGCATCTAAGACTCGGTGATCATACGCCTTTAGCTTAATACGAATTCGCTGCTTCGCCATGGTTGTCCTTTCACAGCCCAGCCTTGGTCTCCAACTCAGAAATGACCAGAAAAGTAAGATGGGAGCAGAGCATCTCCGCTCCCATCCTACCTAGTCACTTTACTTCAAGATTTCAGTAATAACGCCAGCGCCGACGGTGCGACCGCCTTCACGGATAGCAAACCGTGACCCGGTCTCCAACGCCACCGGCGAAATCAACTCGACCCTCATGTTGACAT
>CAMPHP010000565.1 GCA_946885925.1 uncultured Litorilinea sp. | reverse complement strand
CCTAGATGCCGCGTTATCGCATAAGGCACTGTGTCATCGTCAAGGATTACGTCAAGGATTACACTCTACGTATCTATTTCGATGACGGAAGTGAACAGACGATTGACTTTAGTCCAGTTTTGTATTGTGAAGTTCTCGGCCCACTCCGTGATCTTACGCTTTTCAATCAAGTGATGCTCGATCTCATTGCACACACATTGACCTGGCCCAGTGGGGCAGATTTTGATCCCGAAACATTGCGGAACTAGTCTGACTATGTTGACGAAATGACAACGCGTGCCAAGCAATGGGATACGACTGCAACCTCAGCAGATTAAAGAAAGCAACCTGCATGACTCCTATTTATGACCGGCCTATTGACATCCTACGCACGCTCATTCGCTTTGATACCACCAACCCACCCGGCAACGAAGAAGCTTGTATCGGCTATGTGCGCGAGTTGCTAGAGGGTGCGGGCATCCCTACCACCCTGCTCGCCAAGACACCCAGCCGACCCAACCTGATCGCCCGTCTGCCAGGGCGCGGTGAAGCACCCCCCTTTCTCTGGCAAGGCCATGTGGACGTAGTGACAACGGTCAAGCAAAAGTGGTCACGCGATCCCTTTGGTGCGGAGTTGATCGATGGTGTGCTCTGGGGGCGCGGGACGCTGGACATGAAGGGTGGGGTTGCCATGATGCTGGCAGCGATCCTGCGTGCTAAGGCTGAAGGCTTCCAACCTGCCGGAGATATTATCTTGGCGATAATGGCAGATGAAGAAGCTGCCAGTGACTATGGGGCACGCTTCTTAGTGGAAGAACACCCGGAGCAATTTGAGGGGGTGCGCTATGCCATTGGCGAAGGTGGCGGTTCTTCCCAGACGATTATGGATCAGCGATTCTATCCTATCATGATTGCAGAGAAGCAGGTTTGCTGGATGCAAGCTATGCTGCGTGGGAATGGGGGACATGGCTCGATGGCCTTCCGCGATGGGGCGATGGCAAAACTCGGTCACCTGCTCACATCACTCAATGCCAACCGGCTGCCTGTCCATATCACGCCCGTGACCCAACAAATGATCTCTGCGATTGCCGAAGCATTGCCCGCACCCACCGATGCAGCGTTGGCGCGGCTGTTGGATGCCACGCAGACAGACGCTACATTGGACGAGCTTGATGCCCAGGGTCTACGCGCTGCACGCGGGCTAGACGCCTTGCTCCACAACACAGTGAACGCCACCGTAATCCGCGCCAGCAACAAGACGAACGTCATCCCCAGCGAGATCGAGGTAGAGTTAGACGGACGTGTCTTGCCCGGCTATACGGCTGCGGATATTCAAGCTGAGATACGCGCCATTGTGGGCGAAGACTTGGAACTCAGCATCATTCGCCACGATCCGGTAAATGTAACGCCGGACATGACCCTCTTCCCACTGCTGGCGGAGTTGATATGCGAAGCTGACCCAAGTGGCGTGCCGATTCCGTCGATGGTAGGCGGCTTCACGGATGGACGCATGTTTGCCCGCTTAGGCATCCAGAACTATGGATTCCTGCCCCAGAACCTACCCGCTGATTTCTCTGGTGCGGGACTTGTCCACGGCGCGGATGAACGCGTGCCGGTGGAGACAATCGAATTTGGCACACGTGTGCTCTATCGTCTGTTGGAACGGTATCAGGTGTGACAGAAGGATTGTCACACCCTTTTCCTCCGTGCTAGAATCAATGAGCTAGAACTTTGGATGCACAGGTTATCAGTGCACAAATTATCGGTGCACAAGTTATCGTCAGTGCTGCTGAAATCGACGACATACGCGAACTCCATGATCGAATTATCGCAAGAACGGCAAAATATCTTGCTGTGCCTATCTTGACCAGCGATCAAATACTTGCTCGTTGTAAACACATCTCAACCATTTGGACATGACATAGTTACTGTACATAGTTACTGTTACGTATAAGCACTCTTTACCCTGGTACCACCCTGCCCTACATAACCCTTTGATGGAGGTCGCTCTGATGTCCGTACAAGAAGCAACTACGCAACAGCGTACACGCCAAACATTGGAAGATATTCTGATTGTCGATACAGATGTACATATTAACGACACGCCCCAAGCACTTGCGCCCTATTGCGAGATGCCCTGGCGCAAGTCGTTGGAGGTGCTCTCCAACGTGCCCCAACGTGCGCTGGACATTCCTGGCTTTTCAGCAGGGCTTGGCTCTCTCTGTGCCCCCTTTCCGGGTGGTGGGCAGGGACGGCGTGTAAATTCCGCTGTCCAGTTGCGTGAGGAGCTATCAGAGATTTCGGTTGACCTTGCCATTCTCTTCCCCGACCAACTATTGAAGATCGCTACGCTGCCGCAAAAGGATTACGCCGCAGCCTTGGCGCAAGCTTATAACCGCTGGATCGTGGATCAGTGGACGCTCAAAGAGAAAGGGCTATTAGGCTGCATTATCGCCGCACCCCAACATCCCGAAGCAGCAGCACGCGAGATCGAACTCTATGCCAAAGAACCGGGTATCGTTGGCGTCTATCTGCCCTGTGCAGGTGTCGAGCCGCTGTGGGGGCATCGTGTCTATGATCCGATTTTTCAGGCAGCCCAGGATGCAGACCTACCCGTTTTGCTCCATAGTGTGACCGTCATCCATCCCGTCTTTCCCTGGCAGACGCACCAGTTTGATACTGAATTAGCACGCCATGCCCTGGCGCACACCTTCTCCATGACAGCCAATTTGGTCGACATTATTACGACGGCGTGCCTGTGCGCTTTCCCGACTTGCGGATGGCTTTCACCGAAGCCGGGCTCTCCTGGGTGCCTTTTATCATGAACCGGCTGGACAAAGAGTACATCGAACGCCGCCGCGAAGTACCTTTCCTTACTGAACGTCCTAGCCATTACATCAAAAAGTTCTTCTTTGCCACGCAGCCAATCGAAGAACCGGAAGACATGAAAGACTTGGTGAAAATTGTTGAGTTGTTTGATGGCGAAGACCAGGTGATCTTTGCTTCAGACTGGCCCCATCACGATTTCGACCATCCCTCTAAGCTCTTTCAAGCACCCTTCTCGCCAGAAGCCAAGCGCAAGATGCTCGGTGAAAACGCGCTACGCTTGTTCAAGATTGATGCCAACGGGAACCGTACAAATCTCTAGCACAACTCTCTAGTAAGGTGAAGAAAGAACTTATGGCGCAGGAAGGCACATCACAAGCAGGCACATTGCAAGAAAGCACGCTCCAAGAAGTGACAGGGCAGAAAAAGGAGTACGTGGTTGCGCCACTCTCCGAGATTCCCCCTGGCGCGCATCGTGTGGTGAAAGTTGGACGCCGCGAGATTGGCATCTTTAACGTTGAGGGTGAGTTTTATGCGCTTCCCAACCTTTGTACACACCAACTTGGCCCGCTCTGCAAAGGCAAAGTAAGTGGCACGATCATCTCAAATCGCGAGACAGAGTGGAAACTGCAATGGGGCTTTGAGAACGAGATCATCACTTGCCCTTGGCACGGCATGGAGTATCACATCACCACAGGAACCTGTCTCGCATTTCCAGAGATTCGCCTGCGCAGCTATGAGGTTTGGGTGGAGGACGGACAAATCAAGGTGCGGCTGTAGGGAAGCCGGGAAGTGGGTATAGTCGGGTTGCCAGAAATAGATGCCAGAGATAGATGCCAGAGATAGATGACAGAGATAGATGACAGAGATGGATGACAGAGATGGATGACAGAGATGGATGACAGAGATGGAT
>CAMPHP010000564.1 GCA_946885925.1 uncultured Litorilinea sp. | reverse complement strand
GGGCAAGGGCCTGTGCTTGTGCATAAAGACTCGCTTGTCCATTATGACCATCGGGTGACGCAAGCACTCGAACGCACGGCTGCCAATGCTGCAATTCCGATCCAACATGCAGTGTTTGGCTCATTCGGTAGCGACGGTGGCGAATTTATGCGCGCCGATATTCCGACTGCGTTGATTGCCTTTCCTGCACGTTATACCCATACCCCCTTTGAGACGGCGCACTTGGGCGATATTGAGGCTATGGTGAAGTGGCTGGAAGCGTTTGTGCGGAATGCGGAGGCGTATTTAACTACCCAATCTTAAGCCGTGGGTCAATTGCTTCGCGCAGGCCGTCGCCAACGAAGTTGATGCTGGCGACGGTCAGCGTAATCAACAGGCCCGAGAAGATGGACAACCAGGGTGCATTTCGGATGTAACGCTGTGCATTGTAGAGCATGTTTCCCCAGCTTGCCGTTGGTGGTTGAAGCCCAAAGCCGAGGAAGGAGAGGGCTGACTCAAGCAGGATGGCATTGGCAACAAGCAAGGTGGCAGCAACGACGATAGGTGAGATGGCGTTTGGAAGCAGATGTACGAAGATAATGCGGCTGTTTGGTGCGCCTATGCTGCGTGCAGCTTCCACGAACTGTGCGTTGCGAAGCTCTAAAAACTCGCCGCGTACCAGACGCGCCACACCCATCCAGGAGACACCGGCGAGAATGAAGGTCAGACGTAGCGGGGTAATTTCAGTGAAGGCGCTCAATACCAACGCGAGCGGCACAACGGGCAGGGAGAGCGCAATGTCGACCACACGCGAGATCAGCGCATCAACCCACTTTCCGTAATAGCCCGCCACAGCGCCCAGCACCGTGCCAATCAACACGGCAATGGCTGCGGAGAACAAGCCGATGAGCAATGAGACACGTCCGGCAAAGAGCAACCGGCTAAAGACATCACGCCCCAGATCATCCGTACCCACCCAATGTTCGGCATTGGGTGGTTGCAGTGCAATATAGGGGTCGACTGCATTGGGATCATAGGGGGCGAGGAGAGGGGCAAAGATAGCGGCTAAGGAGAATACGATCAGAACGATCAATCCAAAGAGAGCCAAAGGATTGCGTATAAAACGTCGCCAGATTTGAGAACGCATGGTACGCATCTCGCGTTTTGGTTCTGCAAGAACGAGTTCTGGCGCAGAGATGCGCTGGGGTGACGACGCCATGAGTGCTTAGTCGTAGCGAATTTGCGGATTGACAAGACCGTAACAGACATCAGCAATCAAGTTGCCGATAATGACCAGAAAAGCTGAGAGCATAAAGGCACCCATTAGTACAGGATAGTTGCGCCCCAAGATGGATTCGGTGATTAAACGGCCTATACCGGGCCAGGAAAAGACTACCTCAGTAACTAGTGCGCCAGAGAAGGTTCTGGGCACTTCCAACCCCAGCAAGGTGATGACAGGAATCATGGCATTGCGAAAGGCATGGCGCAAGATGATGGTGCGTGGTTTGAGTCCTTTTGCTTTTGCGGTGCGGATATAGTCTTCCTGCATCACTTCGAGCATGCTCGCATGAATATAGCGAGCGAACCCAGCCATACTGACCAAGGCCAGCACAAGCGCGGGCGCAATTAGATGATGAAGCTGGTCGAGCAGATCACCAGGTTGCCCGCGCCCTCCGGTTGGAATCCAACCAAGCCTTCCTGCAAAAAAGAGGATGACCATAAGCCCTGTCCAAAAGGTGGGCAGTGAGATTCCCAACATCGTTACGATGTTGAGCAGATAGCGGGTCAGCATCGTGGCGCGGGTGGCTGTGTAGATGCCGATCGGAATGGCAAGGGCAAGGGCAATGACGAGAGAACTCACCATCAGCTCTAAGGTAGCAGGCAACCGTTCCATGATTGCCTCTGTGACTGGGCGGCCATCTCTGTAAGAGTTACCCCAGTTGCCGCTGAGCATACCGCCCAGCCATTTGATGTATTGGATCGGCAGGGGATCATTGAGACCTAGATTCTCATTCACCTGTGCCAGAGCTTCGGCACTGACATTTGGAGAACCAGCGTAGATGTCCGCCGGGCCCCCTGGTGGCAGGTGAATGAGTGCGAATATAACGATGGAGACTCCCAAAAGCAAGGGAATGGCTCCCAACAGCCGGTGAAGAATGTAACCGCCCACGCGCTATTCCTCGATCCACCATTCGTGTGCATTCCACATATTGGTGGCATTTGATGTATTGGGTACGAAATTGTGAACTCGATCCTTGACAGCATCAAAGTAGACGCGGTTATAGACCCAGATGTTGGTAGCATCCTCTACAACAATGTCCTGGAATTCGGCGTATTTCGCCTTGCGCTCCTCGCGATCGATAAGCTGCATGGCGTCCAGCAGCAGTCTGTCAACCACAGGATTCTCGTAGTTGAGCCACTGTCCGGGGCTGGTACTTAACCAACGCTCGTTGTAACTGCTGGGATCAACCGAGAAGCCCCAGAAACCATAGCCAAATTGATAGTTTTGTGAAGTCATTGCCGCGACAAAGGTCGCTGCATCCACTTGTTCAACGTTGACCTCAACGCCAATCTCCGCCCACATGGCCTGGGCAAGCTGGACGATTTGCAATCGCTCGCTGTCGCCCGCAATGTTGAGCAAGGAGAGCGAGAGCCGTTCGCCATCCTTTGTGCGGACCCCATCGCTACCCTCTGTCCAACCGGCCTCATCAAGCAGCGCCCTGGCTTGCTCTGGGTCAAAGGGAAATCGTGCATTGTGATCTACATAGGCCCAACTGGGTTGGGCAATGGGTGAGCCGTGAGGTTGTACCAAGTTTTGGAGCACTGTCTCGGTAATTTGTCGCTTGTTGAGTCCATGCGTAAGTGCTTGGCGTACCAACTTGTCACCCAAGATTGGGTCAGCATTGTTGATGGTGAAATGGAAATAGGCATGGGCAGGGGTGGAAAAGAGCTCATACTCATCAAGCCCACGGACAATCTCCACCTGTTCGACGTTGATTGCGAAACGCATATCGATCTCACCTGTCTCTAACATGGTGAGAAGCGTATCTGAACTAGGCACAATGCGGTAATCAATGGTGTTGATATAGCCACCCTCGCGGTAGTAGTTCTCGTTGCGTTCAAGCGTGATGCGGTCGCCCGATATCCATTGGACGAACTTGTATGCTCCAGTGCCCACGGTTGGCGCACGGTTGTATTCAGATGTGTTCATATCCTCGTTTTCGAAGATATGTTTGGGTAGGATGCCACGATAGCCCCAGGTTTCCAGGAAAACGCCGCTGGGTTCATTGAGATGGAAGACGACTGTATGGTCGTCTGTTGCTTCGGCTGATTCGATCAACTCGAAACCTGCGCGTGAGAGGGCATTTACTGATGGATCTGCGATTGCCTCATAGGTGAAGATCACATCGGCTGCGGTAAAAGGGGTTCCGTCGTGCCAGGTTACATTGTCGCGCAATGTGTAGGAATAGGTCATCAAGTCTTCGCTGATGCCACCATTCTCTAGGGATGGCACCTCGCTCGCCAGTGCTGGGACATGGTTGCCTTCGGGATCAACGCGCGTGAGCGATTCGTAGATCAACATCTCAACCTCTTGGCCGACGGTCAGGCCGGTTAGCCAGGGATTGAGACTATCTGGCTCCTGGATCGAGCCAATGATCAACTCGCCGCCTACTCGGGGTTCGTCACTTCCGGCTGGCGCTGGTTCAGCAGTGCCACTGCTCTCTGTACCTGGTGTCTCGCC
>CAMPHP010000563.1 GCA_946885925.1 uncultured Litorilinea sp. | reverse complement strand
TACACCCCACTTTTTTGCTTGTTTGACAGTGGGTAAGGCCCATCCTATAATTACTAGCATCAGACCACGCCTAATTTAGCTACCAAAAAGCAGCGAGATGCCGATTCTGTCCGGCGATCTTCTTGTTGCTTACTTGTTATTGCGTCTCTCCTTGCTTATACACTGGGGATCTTAATGTCTTGGCGCATTTGCCCCTCTTGTCTCACAAGTAACCGTCTCACAAGTAACCTTAGTAACGTCTGACGTTGGTGAGTTTTCCTGCATTCTAGATCAAATTTGGCCCTTCCATTCTCCAACTTTTGGTTGACCTGAGGAGGAACCATGAATAGCGAGGCTATTTCGCGCCGTAGATTCTTGCAGCTTTCAACCCTAGCTACAGCAACGGCCTGGTTGGCCGCGTGTCAGGTAGCCCAGCCGCAAACGCCTCAGGCCGCGCAAGAGGGCGCTCCCGCAGCGAATACGGAAGCGGTAGAGGTGGTGATGTTCGACCGCGACCTGCCCCATGAGGTTACCTATCGTAAGGAACTCGCGGACCGCTTTATGCAAGAGAATCCCAACATCAAAGTGACCGTTGATACCATTCCCCAAGGCTATCAGGAGACGCTCATGGCGCGCATTGCGGCTGGCACCGCTGGCGATGCGTTCCGCCATGCGACGCACTGGGGCATGAGCAAATATGCCGCGCGCGGGCTGCTACAACCGTTGGAAGAATTTGTTGAACTTGACGACTATGATCTCTCGGTTTTCTTCCCCGGCGCACTCGAATCAAACCGCTACCAGGGCAAGCTCTATGCCTTGCCAGTCAACGGGCATGCCGGAGAGTCTGGCATCTATTATTCGCCCGAACTCTTTGCCGAGGCAGGTATTGCGGAACCGGACGATACATGGACCTACGACGATTATGATGAAGCGATGGTGGCACTTACCAAAGATCTGGATAATGACGGTAAGACAGACCAGTGGGGCGCTTGGGTCGTGACCTGGTATGAGGCATCGCTCACACCTATTGACGCGCATGGTGGCTGGCCCTTGAACGAAGACGGAACCCAGGCTAACTGGACAAACGAAGGCACGATGGCTGGCATCCAATGGATCGTGGATGTCTACCACGATCTCAAAGCGTCTGTGCCATCACCCACATATGATGTCAAGCAGCAGTTGTGGTCGTCGGGCAAGCTAGGCACGGCGTTGTCGGGCATCTGGGAGATGACCACGTTGGGCGATATTACGCCAGAGGGGCGTACACTCAAGCTAGCGACTGGCCCGATTGGACCAAGTGGGCATCGCGGCGGTTTTGCTGGGTGCAACAACTTCCCAATTTGGGCGTCAAGCAAACATCCCTATGAAACCTTCCAGTGGATCAAGTTTCTGTCAAGCAAGGAAATCGGTATTGAAGGAGTAGACCGGCTGGGTGAACCGGGGCTGCGTTATGATGTGTGGGAAGATCCCAGGATTGCCAATGACCCACTTATTATCCCTCATTATGAACTGCTTCAGGTGGTGAAACCTTTCCCGGCACCTGCCAACGGCCGCGACTCCGAGGTGTTGGAAGCGACACAACCTATTCTGGAAGGTATGTATCTTGCCGAATTAACTGTAGAGCAGGGGTGCGAACAGCTTCAGGCGAAGGTGCAGGAAATTTTGGATATGGAAGTGCCAACGGCGTAATGATGAAGCAAGGACAAACAATTCCGCGGCCTCGTGTCCAAAAGCAGAAACTGAGCAGGCTAGCCTTAACCGAGGAGCGTTGGGGCTACCTCTTCATCTCGCCCTGGATTCTGGGCTTTGTGGTCTTTATTGTGGGACCCATGCTAGCGTCACTCTACTTTAGCTTTACACAGTACAGCTTCCCCCTCACGCCGCGCTGGATTGGGCTGGGCAATTACATCCAGGCATTTACCAAAGACGAACTCTTCCCACTCTCGCTCTGGAATACGGTCTACTATGTAGGTCTCTCTGTGCCGTTAGGGGTGCTGCTTTCTCTGGCTCTGGCGCTGCTCATGGACCGCAATATGCCAGCGCGACCACTCTGGCGGACGATCTATTATTTGCCCTCAATTGTGCCCACCGTTGCCGCCGCGTTTCTCTTCCTCTATATCTTCCAGCCTGATTACGGCCTGATCAACGGCTGGATCTGGAAGTTGCTGGGTGTCGAGGGTCCGGGCTGGTTTAATTCGCGCACATGGGTGAAACCGACCTTGATCATTCTCTCGCTCTGGGCAGCAGGAGGGCCTACCATGATCATTATCCTGGCAGGTCTACAGAACATTCCTAGCGAACTCTATGATGCGGCGGAGGTGGACGGTGCTGGCCGCTGGCATAAGTTTCTCAACATTACCCTGCCGATGCTCAGCCCTACACTTTTCTTTGTCTTTGTCACCGGGCTAATCGGCGCATTCAAGATCTTTAGCGCGGCCTAAGTATCTACGGGTGGTGGGCCTTTCTACGGTAGTTACTTCTATGTGCTGGACCTCTTCACCGAAGCCTTTACCCATTGGAACCTGGGCTATGCCTCGGCACTGGCATGGATCTTGTTTGTTATTATCCTGCTCTTTACACTCTTCCAGTTCAAATTAGCCGGACGCTGGGTTTATTACGAATCAGATACGCTGGATGAGGTAAAGTAAAGCCCAACAGAGTTGGGGAGATACATGGCTACGACATCGTATACAGGGGCATCACAAGCCAAAACCGCGCAGAGAGAGCGCACGCGCCGCCGCATTGGTGGCTTCAACGTCTTTGCCTCTACCCTAACTGTTGTATTAGCAATCCTCTTCGCCTTTCCACTCTACTGGGCAGTAGCAAGCGCGCTCAAACGTCCAGTAGAACTCAACGTCGTACCGCCGCTTTGGTTTCCACCCCAGCCCCAATGGCTAAATTTCGTCACGATTAATGAGACGATTCCCTTTTACCGTTTCATGTGGAATACGGCTGTGGTCACGGTCTTGACTACGGTAGGCGGCGTGCTCTCGGCCTCATTAGTGGGATACGGCTTCTCCCATTTTCGTTTCCGTGGTCGCAACATGCTCTTTCTCATTGTGCTCTCAACCATGATGCTGCCATCTGAAGTGACGTTGATTCCCACCTATCTGATCTTCAATGAATTGGGATGGATCGACACCTTTAAGCCGTTGGTTGTTCCAGCGTATCTAGGGGGTGGGGCTTTTTCCATCTTCCTCTTTCGCCAATTCTTTACCAGCATCCCCAAGGAACTTAATGACGCGGCTAAGATCGACGGGTGTAATCCCTTCCGCTTTTACCTCAGCATCTTGATGCCACTGTCGATTCCAGTGACGATTACGCTCTGTATTCTCTACTTCCAATATGCCTGGAATGATCTGATGGGGCCGTTGATCTATCTAACTAGTATGGAGAAATACACAGTGTCGGTAGGGCTGCTCTTCCTACGCACACAGGCGCTCTCCTCTATCTCGCAGCGCGGCGCACCCACCGAGCATTTGTTGATGGCTGGCTCGGTGCTGTCAATGCTCCCGGCGCTAATCCTCTTTTTTACCCTGCAACGCTACTTTATCCGCGGTGTCATCATGTCGGGAATCAAAGGCTAGCGATAGGTGTAGAGACCAGAGCGTTTGCCTTATTCCTGCCATTGCCCAAGGTTGCGGGGCGATTGACACAGGATTGTAGTCGGGTATAATACGCCAGAGTCCCAAACAACCCTCCAACTGAATCATCTTTTGGGCGCGCGGTGCAGCCTCTTCCAA
>CAMPHP010000562.1 GCA_946885925.1 uncultured Litorilinea sp. | reverse complement strand
GTGCTGGCTTGGCTTGTCGAGCAGCGACAGGATGTTTCATGAGATTAGCTCCCTTTGCTCTCGTAGATTATTAGCGGTTTTGGTATGCTGAACGTGCGGTTATATGGACAACGCTTCATCCTGGGCAGCCTTGTAGTGCTGTGGGCTGGTGTGCTGCCTTGGCTCTGCTGGGGTGCTTGGGGTAGCCCTGATCATCCCCATCCCAGCCCCCATTTTGTCTTTGCCGCGCCACCACTCTACAGTGGGGATCTTCATCTGCACTCACACCCGCCAACTGAGCAGCAAGAGCATAACCATGCTTCGCCCGTTGGGGCTGCCTACCCCGATACGTTGCTGATTACCTTGTTAGTCATGATTATCCCTGTGACGAGAGTAGCCATAAGCTTGGGCACACCGCATTTCGTCCAAAAATTGACAGCGTCACCGGCGCGCTCGTGCTGGCTGGCTGTCCCCACTCCCCCACCGCGCGCCTTGCCTTCCCGCTAAACAATCGTTTACTTGGGTATCAAACTCCAAAACCATCCGGCCCAGCGTGACATACACCCTGTCGGATGCTGCTATACGCTAAAGCTTCTGCTTTATAGAGAGCAGACTTTAGAATATTCTCTTGGTGGTTTGCGAGCCCAAGCGTTATCCAGCGAAAAAATTTGCTAGATGAACCCATATAAAAATAACGAATTGTTAACTACCATACCACTATGGGCAAAGTTCCGTCATAAAGTGGAGACAGGTAGTTTACCATTTAGAAGGAGTATTTATGTTTAGTATACGAGCGGCACGACCTACATTGGTTGTGCTGATCCTAATTGCTTTGCTCTTGGCCGCGTGCCAAAGGCCGGCTTCCTCCTCTGGAGAGGATAATGCGGATGTTCAAATCAGCTTACAACCTGCCCCCGAAGAAGAAGCCATGATCGTCATGTTGGCAAATGCTGATGGGACGCCAATCACCGACGCGATTGTTGCCCTGGAAGGCAACATGAACCATGCAGGAATGATTCCCGTCCTAGCCGAAGAGGTGACCGACGATGCAGATGGCAGTGTGGATGGGCATTACCGCCTGCCCTTTACCTTCACCATGTTGGGCGATTGGATTATTACTGTCGACGTGACGCTAGCCGATGGCAGCAGCTTTAGCCGCAACTTAGATGTGCGTGCCAGTGAGAATGAGATCAGCGGTGATGCCGTGGTTACGGCAGAGAATAGTGCGCCCGCTGCGGCTGAAGATGCAGACCATGAGCATACCAACCATGATCCAAGTGATCATAGTGATGTCACAGGCGTACATGCAGCGGTGATGCACATCCATGACCCAATGGCGCGCCCCGCTCCCTTGGCAGGTGGCACGGGTGCGGTCTATTTCCTGCTCCACAATGGAGGTGACACGGAAGTAACACTCACCGGCGGAGAAAGCCCAGCCGCGGGCGCAGTGGAGATACACACAACCGAGAATGACAACGGCGTGCTACGTATGCGCCAGATCACCGGTGGTGTCGTGCTTGGCCCCGACGAATCAATTCGTCTGGAGCCGGGTGGAATGCATTTGATGCTGGTGAATTTGGTAGCACCACTGGCAGAAGGTGATTCAATCGAAGTAACACTCCACTTCGAGGGAGCTGACGATTTCACCTTTACGGTTCCTGTGGTGGGATTGGATGAATTGCCCGCTGAGGACGCAGAGGGACACGACCACTAATCCTGAATACCTCTGATTGCTGAATAGTTCACGAGCGCCACGCACATGGATGCGTGGCGCTCGTTGTTTATTGGAGTTGGCTAGGCCATGCTCTGGCAAAGCATCTGGATATTGCCATCAGGGTCTTTGAAATTAAAAAAGGCTACATTGGGACCGCGGTAGACGTCGGTAACAATTTCGGTTCCCTGCGATTGGAGCAAGGCATGAGCCGCATCAATATCACCCGTAGCAAACATGCATGTCGCGTGCATGGCAAAGGTGCTGTTGGGTTCGACATGTTGGGCGTGGTTGGCATCCAAGAGCAAATCCGCGCCATTGTCCAGGCGAATCACATAGATGCCGTTGCCATAATCATCACTAGGGTCATAAGGGATCCCCAAGAGTTGGCTATAGAACTCAGCGGCACGGCGTAAATCACGCACATGGACAAAGACCGATGCCAGTTTGGGTGTAATTGGGTGGGGCATGGCATAGCTCCTCATCTTCTGGTGATGGGCATTGGTAGGTGAGGGGAGTTGCGGCGTATCTATTGCCGCGATCCAACAGTACAAAGCATGCTATTGCCGAGCTAATTTAGCACATATGTTCCAGTATGTCAAGCATGTAAATAGAGCATTGCAAATACGACAAGTATCTGTCACACTGATAGACAACCAAGGAATTCTGAATCTCATACAGATACGGGGAGAAATTCACAAGCTACTCTCTTCACGCTGCACCTCCGCGTCTCTGCGTGAGTCTTCCGGAACTTTAAGATGAATCACCGAATGCATGGAGGGCCATCACCGCTTCACCTGGCTGAAGTAGTTGCGGCGCTCTCCTTGGCAATCGATTTAGGTACAGGGCAGCCGATGCTAGGACTCAGGATTGTAGAAGAGAGGAAAGGAGAAGGTTCTCATGAAGCACGCTCAGATCAACGGAGCCACGATTACCTATGACACAGAAGGCAGTGGCGAAGCGGTGCTGCTGCTACATTGTGGGCTTGTTGGAGAAAGCAGCTATCCGTTAATGCATCAACCCGCACTAACCACACGCTACCAACTCATCCACTACAACAGGCTCGGATATGTTTCCAGTCATAGTGTACAGCCGCCCTTTAGCATGGAAGCACAGGCGGCAGATGCATTGGCACTGCTGGACACCTTGGGCATCGAACAGGCCCATCTTGCCGGTCATTCCCTTGGCGCTATCGTTGCCTTGGAAGTGGCTCGACGTGCTCCCGCCCGCGTAGCCACCCTGACACTGCTGGAGCCACCATTGGTCTTTGCTCTCTCGCCGCAATCAGGACAATTCATGGGATCAGCAATCGGCCAGGCGGTTCATTCCTTTATGAAGGGAGAGGTCGAACGGGCTGTAAATGAGTGGCTCGATCCTGCCTTTGGTCCTGGCTGGCAAGAGATCTGCAACCGGGCTTTGCCGGGTGGCTATACTCAAGTCGTGCATGATGGCCCCGCAGCCTTATCGGTTGAGGCTGCCGCGCTGCAAAGTTGGGATTTTGGGCCTGACGATCTCTCTAAGATCCAACAGCCTACATTGGCGATCTATCACCGGGATTCGCGCTTTACGCTCTTTGATGAGGTTCAGGCCAAACTCGCCGCCAGCATCCCTCATGTGGAAAGCGTCGAGATCGCGGTAGGCAGTCACCTGCTGCAAATTGAAGATCCGCAAGCAGTCGCCGAAGCATTGGCCTCTTTCTTGCAGCGTCACTCGCTTACCACTTCCGACCGCGCGCAGCATCTCTAGACTATCCGGCGCAGCCCGCGGAGGTGTGAAGCGTCGTCAATCGGCTAGAAGCTTCGCCGACAAATAAGTTGGGGTAGGTACAAGACCTACCCCAACTGAACCCCAACAGAGTATCGAATGAACAAGCGTTTAGATACGTCCCAACTTAGTCCGAAATAGCCTTGGCAAGGCGCGCCAGTTTTTCGGGATTGCGCATGGCATAGATATGGCCGATGCGTGCGCCACCCACGGGAGCTGTCGCTTCGGGCACCACGTCAAAGATGAAGGCTGCATCCACGCCGCCATCCAG
>CAMPHP010000561.1 GCA_946885925.1 uncultured Litorilinea sp. | reverse complement strand
ACATGGTGCAGAGTACCACCAACCACCAGCGCCAATTTCGCCACCAACCCGTCTGCCTAAATCCTGCTACGCTCAAAACAACCAACAAGGGCAGCACATAGAGCAGTACACCCGCAACCTGATTGGTGCTAAAGCCCGATTCCGCCCCAGAAAAGACACCCACCAACGGACGTGGAATGCGATCCTGGATTGCACTAATCACCGGCAACTTGCTACGCGGCTCCATGCCAAAAGGAGCTATGATCGCGATGAGTTGGATCGCGGCAACCCACCCAACCAGTGCCCAACCCAGCAGGCGTGGCTTCCGGCTGGCATGGGCCAACACGCTCCAAAAGAGGCTGAAATCCCAAATGAGGATAAAGGCACGCGGCCAAGAATACTCTTGACGCAGGGGAGGCGGCGCTGCCCAGATGGCGACAGGGAGCATCACCAAAAACCAAAACCAGAGTGCCCAGCTCGTTGGCATTGGTACAGCCCACCATCCTGTCATCCAGCGGCGCAGGGGCCACAACAATGCCACAAGCACCAGCCCCACCGCCACGCTCCACTCGGCTTCACAGCCGCACAGGCGTGAAAGCTGTGCATCTACACGAACAGGGAAATAGAGAAGGGGGGCCGCAATCGCCAGGAGGAACAATTCGAACAACGCGGGCCACAACTTGTCATTTACAGTACCACTCAGGGCCGCATGTAGAAAGGTGTCGGTTTTGGATTCAGCAGTTTGCAGCATAGCACAGGCGTAGTGGACATGTAGCGCGCAACAGGCCGGCGACATAGGACAGCACGCCGACCTGTCTAGGCTTTCGAGTGTAGCATACGCCCATTACTTTGGGTAATCTAGGAGGAAAGATTAACCTTTGAGCGAACCAGCCAGCAGCCCACGCATAAAGAGCTTGCCGAGGGCAAGGTAAACGATAATCGTGGGGGCCGCTGCAATCAGCGCCGCCGCCATCTGCACATTCCATTCCACCGACCAGCTACCCGCAATGTTCTGCACCGCAACATTGACCGGAGCCATGCGCGGGCTGCTTAAGACCACCAAGCCAATCAGAAAGTCGTTCCAGATCGAGGTGAATTGCCAGAGCAGCACCACAGCAAAGGCAGGCATTGAAATTGGCAGCAGAATATAACGGTAGATGCCGAAAAAGCCACAACCATCCATCTTTGCCGCATCCAGCAATTCATTGGGCACACCCGCAAAATAGCTGCGGAAGAGCAGCGCCGTGATGGGAATACCAAAGATGCAATGCACCATGATCAGCCCTACCACGGTTGCGTAGAGACCCACGGCTTGCAAGGTCAACACCAGCGGGATCAGGATGCCTTGATAGGGCAGGAACATTCCCACCAGGAACAGGATAAAAAGCGTATCTGCGCCAGGGAAACGCCACTTGGCAAAGATGTAACCATTCATCGACCCGATCAGCGAGGAGATTAGTGCCGCGGGTACGGTGATAATGATGCTGTTCCAGAAGTTGGGGGATACCCGATTCCACGCCTCCATAAACCCGCCAAAGTGAAGCGACTGGGGAAATTCCCACATCCTTGTGACATTTACATCTTCATAGGGTTTGAAACCCGTGATGAGCATCACATAGAAAGGCATAAAGAAATAAGCGGCAAAGGCAATCAAAACCAAATAGATCGCGCCACGCGTCCAGAGTCGCTCTATCATCGTTCCACCTCGCCGCGCATACTCTGCAAGTAGGGAATAATCAGGAAGGCCGAGAGGATGATCATAAACGAGCCGATGGCCGCACCCAACGAATAGCGATAGGCCCCAAAGGTAGATTGGAACATGTAGAAGGCTAGCGTGTCAGTGGCAAACCCTGGCCCGCTACCACCCATCGGCGCAATAATGTCAAAGACACGAATCGAGTTCATGCCTGTCAAGACAATTGCAGTAAAGGTGACGGGCATCAACAGCGGAATGATGATGTGGCGGTAGGTTGCCCATGTTCCCGCACCATCAATGGCGGCTGCCTCGCGCAGTTCATTGGGAATGCCGCGCAGCCCTGCTAAGTAGAGTGCCATCACATAGCCAGTGAATTGCCAAGCAGCAGCAATCGTCACAGCCCAAATGCCATAGTCCGGGTGTGAATTCCACGTTGGTTGAAAATTCTCAAAACCCATCCTGGCAAAAAGAACATTAACGCCTGTGGTGGGCTGCATCAGCCAGCGCCACGCCACACCTGTCACAATGCCGGAAACCGCAAAAGGAAAGATAAAGAGGGTGCGAAAAAAGGCTTCCCCCTTAATCTTTTGGTCTAAGAGCGAGGCCAAGAGGAACCCAAACAAAATACATTGGGTCATAAAGCCTATGGCATAGTAGACCAAATTGCGCAGGTCAATATGAAAGCGTCTGTCTGTGAGCATACGCTCCCAATTGGTCAGCCCTACAAAGGTGAAATCGCGAATCTGGCTATTCCACTTCACCGTCGAGATGTAAAAAGTCCATCCGATGAAGGTATAGATAAAGAGCGCGACTGCAATAATGGAGGGCGTCAATACCAAGATAGCCAGCAGCATATCTTTGGTTAGCCAACTTGGTCGTTTGCGTTTGGTGGTAGGGGAGGCGGCTAGGCCGCGCTCCCCTTTAACCGTAATCGTTCTATGCAGCAAAGCCTGCATCCTCCGCAGCCCTCACAAGTTCAGCCTGTGCCTGTGTCACATCACGCCCTGTGGCGAGAATGTTGATCGCAATAGCGTAATCCAGGACAAAGCTTTGCTTGGCGGCTGCACCATGTTGAATGCTCGGAACCAGGGTATTGCTCTTGAAATCTTCCATGGCTGACAGCAAGTACTCATCGTACACGCTCAGGTCAGGGTCGGTGCGCGCCGGGATGGATCCCTTGATCGGGTTAAAGGCATCCTGACCTGCGCGCGAACCGCAGATCTTCAAGAAGGCGATGGCGTTGTCACGATGGGGGGCATTCACGGGTAGACCGAAGGAGTCGGAAAGTACGATGAACTTGCCTTCTGTGCCGGGTGCCGGTGCCCACTGGTAGTTGGTGAAGCCTTTGGACTTTAAGACACCATGCGTCCAGTCTCCCATGATCATCGTGGCTGGGCCATCATCGGCCACATAACGGTCGTTGATGTCGCCCCAGGCAGTAGAGAGATAGTCGGGATTGGCGTAATCATAGGCTCGGTTAAGAATTTCAAGCGACTCGGTTACGGCAGGGTCTTCCCACGAGGTAGAACCATCAAAGAGACCGCGGTATTGCTCTGGTGTCATCACGGCATTGAGGATGCACTCAAAGACATGACCAGAGAAGTTCGGCTCATTCTCCGCCACTGCCAACGCCGGGATACCGGCTGCCTTCAGCGTTTCCGCTACAGTAAAGAACTCATCCCATGTCGTGGGCGCTTCTACGCCTGCTTGTTCCAGTATATCCGTGCGATACCACATGACATTGGCGCGGTGGATGTTGACAGGCACCGACCAGGGCTTGCCATCATAGGAGGCAATTTCAATCAACTCTTGGGGGAAGACCTCGTTTAAGCCTTCTTCTTCGTACAGCCAGTCGAGTGGTTCCATGCGTCCTGGAATCACATGGCTGTCAATCAGCTCGCGGCCCAGATGCACCTGGAATGAGTCGGGTGGTTGGCCGCCCATCATGCGGGTTTCCAGCAGTGCCTTCATGTTGCCACCCTGACCCGCGCCGCCGGTCAAAGCTGCATTTTCAATCTCGACATCGGGGTATTGTTCCTTAAAGATGGCGTAC
>CAMPHP010000560.1 GCA_946885925.1 uncultured Litorilinea sp. | reverse complement strand
TACGCTATCCCGGCGGTAACTTCGTTTCTGGCTACAACTGGGAAGACGGAATTGGCCCGCGCGACCAACGCCCGCGCCGTTTAGAGTTAGCGTGGCGCACGATTGAACCCAACTTGGTTGGAACTGATGAGTTCATTAGTTGGTGTCACGCTGCCAACAGCGCCCCCATGCTAGCGGTGAATCTAGGAACACAAGGCATTGATGCGGCACGCAATTTGCTGGAATATTGCAACTTCCCCGGTGACACTTATTGGAGTGACAAGCGCAAAGCCAATGGCTATGCAGACCCGCACAATGTCAAGGTCTGGTGCTTGGGCAACGAGATGGATGGGCCTTGGCAGATCGGGGGCAAAACTGCCGAGGAATATGGACGATTAGCGATGGAGACCGCCAAGGTCATGAAGTGGGTCGATCCAACCATTGAACTGGTCGCCTGTGGCAGTTCTCACCGTGCCATGAAGACTTATGCAGCCTGGGAAGCCACCGTCTTGGAACATACCTATGCCCACGTTGACTATCTTTCGCTCCACACCTATTATGGCAACCTAGCCAACGACACGCCAAACTTCCTCGCCAAATCCATTGACATGGATCACTTTATCAGTGAGGTCGCGTCGATCTGCGACTATGTAGGGGCCAAGCTCCATAGCAAAAAGAAAATCTATCTTTCCTTTGACGAATGGAATGTCTGGTTCCATTCACGCGCTGCCGACAAAGAGCGCAAGCCCTGGCAGTTTGCTCCACCCCAGTTAGAGGACATCTACACCATGGAAGATGCGCTGCTGGTAGGGGCAATGATGATTACCCTCTTGCGCCATGCCGACCGGGTTAAGATGGCTTGTCTGGCCCAGTTGGTCAACGTCATTGCACCGATCATGACCGAAACAGGTGGCTGTGCCTGGCGACAGACCATCTTCTATCCCTACCTCCACGGCAGCCGCTATGGTCGTGGCATTGCCTTGGAGGTGGATGCTCAATCCCCCACCTATCATGATGACACCTTTGACGCAGTCCCCTATTTGGAAGCAGTCGCTACCTGGGACCCCGAAAACGAGAGTATCACGCTCTTTGCCATCAATCGCAATCTTGAATCGTCGCTGCCCCTCGAAGGGGATCTGCGTGCCTTCTCCGACTATGCCGTAGTGGAGCATATCACCATGCGCCATGACGACCTCAAGGCCACCAATACCGCTGCCC
The DNA here is from genome assembly GCA_946885925.1 of uncultured Litorilinea sp. The sequence goes on along the minus strand of CAMPHP010000560.1, from coordinate 2,539 downwards.
ATCCCAATAACGTAGTGCCACGCTGTGATGGCGATGCGAAATCGAACGATGGGCGGTTGGTTGCAAACTTATTGCCCGCTTCTTGGAATGTGATTCGCCTCGCGCGCAAGTCGTAATTGTTTCAAACCGTTTGCTCTACATATTTTTTATCTGTCTCTTCTAGCAAGGAGTCCACATGATGAAACCTGTTACCGTTGGGCTGATTGTTGGCAATCGTGGTTTCTTTCCCAGCCATTTGGCGGAAAGCGGACGCGCCGAGATGCTTCAGATTCTCGATGACGCAGGTTTTAAGGTCATTACACTCTCGCCCACCGACACCACCTATGGCAGCATTGTCAGCGTTGAAGATTCGCGCAAATGCGCTGAATTGTTCGACGCCCACCGCCACGAAATCGACGGTATTATCGTCACCCTGCCAAACTTTGGCGAGGAACGCGCCATTGCCAATGCGCTGCGCTGGTCGGGGCTAAAGGTTCCTGTCTTGATCCAGGCCTATCCCGATGTGGTGGAGAGCATGACCATTGCCGACCGCCGCGACTCCTTCTGTGGCAAGATGTCGCTATGTAATAACCTACGCCAATACAACATCCCTTTTAGCCTAACCACGCTGCATACGGTTGCGCCCACTCATGCGACCTTCCAGAACGATCTCACGAAATTCGCTGCCATGTGCCGTGTGACCAGCAGCCTGCGCGGGCTGCGTATCGGCGCGTTAGGCGCACGCCCCGCAGCATTCAACACAGTACGCTATTCTGAGAAAATCCTTGAGAATTACGGCATCTCGGTTGACACGCTTGACCTCTACGAATTGTTTGGCTGGGTCAATGCCCTCAGCACCGACGATCCCGCAGTACAAACCAAGTTGCAGGCCATTGAAGCCTATGTCAATACCGCGAATACACCAACCCAGGCACTGGACAAGATGGCGAAGTTTGGCGTTGCTGTGGATCGCTGGATGAGTGACAACCAACTGCATGCCTCGTCCATTCAATGCTGGACAGCGATGGAAGAGTTCTTTGGTGTCGTGCCTTGCACGCTGATGAGCATGATGAGCAATGACCTGATTCCCAGCGCTTGTGAAGTGGACACAATGGGCGCGCTCGCCATGTATGTTCTTGCCAAAGCCAGCCAGTTACCCAGCGCGTTAGTCGATTGGAACAATAACTATGGCGAAGACCCCGACAAGGGCGTGATCTTCCACTGCTCAAACTTGCCCAAGGACATCTTCAAGCAGGACATTGAGAATGCCCCCTCCATGTATTACCAGGAAATCATTGCAGGTACAGTGGGCGCAGAGAACACCTATGGCACGATCTACGGTCGCATTGAAGAAAAGCCATTTACCTATTTGCGCGCCAGCACCGATGACTCGACAGGACAATTGCGCGCTTACGTAGGCCAAGGCGAATTTACCGACGATCCGCTATTGACCTTTGGCGGCTATGGCGTGGTCAAGGTTCCCAACCTGCAAGGCTTGCTCCACTATATCTGCGAGCATGGCTACGAACACCATGTCAGCGTCAATCCGTCACGCGTGGCGGGAGCCGTAGCCGAAGCCCTAAGCAAATATCAAGGCTGGTCAATCTATTATCATGGTTAAAGCTATCGCAGCTTGAGATATCGCACCTAGAGACATCTATCTAGAGGAGACGAGCATGAGTCCCAAGTACGCAATCGGCATCGACTTTGGTACTGAATCAGGCCGTGCGCTGCTGGTTGATGTGGCTGATGGCAGCGAGATTGCCACCGCGGTCCACCCCTATGGCAATGGTGTGATTGATGAGAGATTGCCCGACAGCAACATACGCCTGGAGCCAGATTGGGCTTTACAAGACCCCAATGACTACATCGAGGTGATCAAACAGACAATTCCGGCTATCCTGCGCCAAAGCGGCATTGATCCCGCTGATGTCATCGGGCTGGGCATTGATTTCACGGCATGCACCATGCTGCCCACCACGCGCGATGGCACACCCCTCTGCCAATTGCCCGAATATCGCCAAAAGCCGCATGCCTGGGTCAAGCTCTGGAAGCATCACGCTGCCCAACCTGAAGCCGACCGCATCAACCAAGTGGCACGCGAGCGAGGTGAAAGCTGGCTGGATCTCTATGGTGGCAAGATTTCGTCCGAATGGTTCTTTAGCAAAGCATTGCAGATCCTCAATGAAGCCCCGGAGATCTATCACGCTGCAGACCGCTTATTGGAAGCAACGGATTGGGTCATTTGGCAGCTAACCGGACGCGAAACACGCAATGCTTGCACAGCAGGCTACAAGGCCATCTGGCAGAAGGATACGGGCTATCCCAACCGTGACTACTTTGCCGCGCTCCACCCACAGTTGGCTGATGTGGTGGAGACAAAGATGAGTACAGAGACGCTGCCATTGGGCGCAAAGGCGGGTGGCTTAACCAAAGAAGCCGCGGCATGGACAGGACTTCGTCCGGGTACGGCTGTGGCAGCCGCCAACGTAGACGCTCATGTCACTGTCCCCGCGGCACAAGCCACCGAGCCTGGCGTGATGACCATTATCATGGGCAC
>CAMPHP010000559.1 GCA_946885925.1 uncultured Litorilinea sp. | reverse complement strand
AATGTCTTTTGCTGAAAAGAGTCTGGCAACTCCAATAAGCGTGCGAACGAAGGATGCAATTTTTGCATCTCCTCTGCATCCCACCACGGCGGCCATGTCACATCATGAAGAACCAAATCGCACTGGTCAAGCCAGGCGATGAGTTCAAGATCGAATGCAGTGTCAGCGCTGTAGCCAAGCTTATAATCCCCAAAGTCAAAGAGATAGGCCACTGTGTTTGGTATATGCTGGGTTGCCCAATAGTGCAAGGTGAAGTTGCCAAAATCATGTGGATTGTTCAGAGCTATTGGACAGAAGCAACGCTCCAAAGTTGCCACGCCTCCCTCAATCTGCGCAGCCGACACCACACCCCGCTCTCTTTGATCCGACCATAAATAAGCAAGCGTCTGCGGCGGTGCATAGAGCGACAATTGGATTCCATCTGGCCGCCTTTCAACAGAGCCGGAGGCTAAAGCGCCCTGGCGAACAGGTTGTTCTTCTATCCCTGATCCACCATAGTGTTTGCCAGAGCCACAGCCTTCACCATGGAAGCTGTCTTTTGGAGGGCCATCTCTTCGTTTCTGCGTCCAAATCCACACGAGGGACAAATCAACAAGCGATTTGCTGGCACATAGGCCAGCAATTGATCGATCTTCTCGACAATTTCCTCTGGGCTTTCCACCACAGGCGACTTGACATCCACAATGCCCGCCGCGACTTCCATGCTTGCAGGGACTTCAGCCAGCAACGCTCGTTCAGCCCATTGTTCAGGGAGCGAAAACTCCAACACTACACGATCGACAATGCCGTCCAGGGCTTGAATGGTGGGCAGCAGCGCGTGAAAGTTACGGTTCGTGGTCCATGTCTGTGCGCCAAAGTCACCATAACAGAAGTGGATGCTGCGCCGGATGCCTTTGATGTTCGCAAAGATGGTTTTGATGACCTCTGTGGCGCTCTGCGTGTCCCACTCTTCATCATCGACCAGCGCCATTGCTACATGCGGCAGATCAAGTTGTATATCGGTGGCACCGAGAGCAATACAGGCTTGAATTTCGGCGCGAATTAGCTCAGTCGCTGCGGATAAAACCGCTTGTCGGTCCTCACCTAACTCAATCATCATGATGATTTCGGATGGCCCAGGAATGGTCACTTTTTGAATCGCCGGGTCCAGTGCACGCTCGCGTTGATAGGCACTTGCGATGCCTAGCCCCTGTGGCGCACCCAATCGCCCCACGAGCCGGTAGGTGCCGCGGTTATCCCAGGCTTTACGGTTTTCCGTGGGTTCAATCCCAGAGAGCACGCGGGGAAAGTGAAGAATGAAACTATCAGCTGAGGTTTCGCCGCCCGTATATTCGTCCAAACCACAAGCACGTTGCTGTTGAATAGCAGTGGCAGCCACTTCTTTTAGGAACGATTCGACTTCATGGGCAGGAAGAGCGCCATGATGATAACGCTGCAATTCTTCCGCAAACGTCTGAGCAGGGGGCCAACTGCCAACTACTGTGGTGCGAATCATGATCTCTCATCCCTGTTGCGCTGCATAGCATGAATCAAGGCTTGTGGCTGCGGGTAGCCATGTAATGAGGCATATACTCTGAAAGCGTCTGCCCGGGCCAAATGTCTTCATAAAAGCCTGTGATCACAAACCCGGCGTCAAGCTGACCGCCAATTTGATCTTCCAGCGTATGCCCAAATTCAAGCGGCTGCAAATCATCCACATAAAGCTGCCGCTCTTCGGGCGTCAAGTGCGTGAGGTCAGAGTAGGGCAGCTTGTGGCGCACTTGCAGCACACCTTCATCCGCCAATGCCGGGTCAAAAATATACATGACAGGGTTGCAAAAACCAGCCAGCAGGTCGCCCCCTGACCGCAGGACACGAAAAGCCTCCTGCCAGACCGGACGCACCGCAGGCACAAAGAGATTCGACACAGGATGGACAATCAAGTCAAAGCTGCCATCTGCAAAGCGGCTTAGATCCGCCATATCCCCTTGCTCCGTACGAATGGTTAAACCCTCTCGCTCGGCAACCAATTGATCCTGGGCCAGTTGACGTAAGGAATTGTCAAAGACCGTCACCTCGGCCCCTGCCGCTGCCAGGATTGGCCCTTGCTGCCCCCCACCACTGGCAAGACACAAGATCCGCACCCCATGTAAATCAGCGGGAAACCATGTGCGCGGAACTGGCTTGATGGTTGTCAGCCCAATTTGCCATTGCCCCTGGCGCGCGGCGGCAATCACCTCCGGGCCTACCGGAATCGTCCATTCACTCTTGCGCGAAACCGCTTCATCCCAGGCACGACGGTTATATTCAAGGATCTCCATTTACGCTCCTCCTCTCCAGGATTTTGCGGGAAAGCGTTAAATCCGCCAAAATCTCGCTATGACCACAATCCATAACGACACGATACCACCAACCGCCAGCCACGACGAGAACGAATTGATGAAGAGCAGCCCCATCAGCCACGCCCTGCACGACTTGGAGCACGCAACCGGCATCGTTATCCCGGTCTACTTTAACGCCACCAGTGACCCCGATCCTTCGATTGCCCTCCTCGGCAGCACGGTGCAGATGTTTGTGCGTGAAATCAGCGAACCACAGAACCTTTGTCTTAGCGTAGATGGTCCCGGTGTGGCAGTTGCCATTGCCGAAGCAGTCGCCACGCGCTATGGTGTGCGCATGGTAGTAGGCGAGCGCAACCGGGGCAAGTTCGGTGCCTTGCTCCACGGCATGCAAACACTCTTTGATAATACGAAGCTTCTGTGGTTCGCCGCGGTAGACCAGGATGGCGACCACTTTGCCAATGACCTGTTAAACTTTGTGCGCGCCGCCCAGCATGTCGTAGAGGCAACTGGCGATGATCGGGTGATGGTCTTGGGCAATCGCGCCTCTCGCCATCGCCCACTGGGTTTTCTGCGTGCCGAGCAGGAGGAATTGTGCAACCATCTTTTGCTAGACGCACTGACCTACGCTGCCGCCACCAGCGGCAACCCGCTGCATCTGGAGTATCTTACCACCCATGACAGTGTGCCCGACTTCCATTCAGGCTACAAATTCTTTAGCCGCCCCACAGCCCACGCCGTCTTTGCCCAAGAGCCACCCTTAGTCGGGCTTAGTGAGACTGCCGCTTATCGCCATGCCTGTGAAGCCGTCATGACCGTCGAGGCGCATCTCAGCGGTGCAATCCTAGCAGCAATCAACCGCCGCACCTATGACGAGCAACCCATTTCGCTCTTTGCCGGATATAACCGCGCCAGTTTAGCTGCCGATATGATCCTCTGGCCCTGTAAGCGTTTGGGCGTGCCTGCCAATTTTGTTGCCCAATGGCTTACAAACCATCTTCCTAAGTTGCTCTTGGGTACACTGGTCCCGCAAGGCCCCGATGAACTGCGTGCGATTTACGACTTGGTGCTAAAAGATTACGGTCTTGACCCGGAAATGGCTCAACACGCATTCTTCACGCGCCCGCGCTTTGTCTAGACAGGTGCTTGCTCAACCGCCTCAAACGCCGCCTCCCACTCAGTCCCTCGGTCCAGCAGCGCGGGCTTGATGTTGCCCAGCTTCATCCCGCGCGCCTTGCACACTGCCAAATAGGTTGCACCCGCTCCGCGCACCCAACGGACGCGTGTAGGGCCAAGCTGCCCTAACCGGCGACAATAATCGTAATGAAAATTGCGCCGGAGCAGCACATCCAACGTACTCGCTTGAGCCTCTGCATTTGCGGGTATACCGGCCTCCACATCACCAGCCTCCACATAAAG
>CAMPHP010000558.1 GCA_946885925.1 uncultured Litorilinea sp. | reverse complement strand
GCTGGCGACTATAGAGCAGGGTGAAGCGCAGACGATCACGCTGCCTACCCAATTGGTGGTACGCGACTCCTCACAGTGCAAGCCAATGACGTAATAGAGATAGTTTGCATCTAATTGGACCTGGCCGTCGTATATCTATAGCCCCCAGCCTCTTGCCAGATGCGCTTAGGGGAAATTGTCGGCAGCTTTCTCGATGAGCGTGGGATCATGTTCGAAAAGGAGCGACTAATGCGGCGGCGATTTCTACTGCTTTTGGCTTTCCTCTTGGCTTTTACTTTGGTTCCCGCGAGGGCTTCGGCAGCTGTAAACTCCTTCAAGTTCAACGGAGCATCTGCCTTCGCCAATTTCTCCCTTGCTGACCCCAACGATCCGTGTATTTCAACCAACGCCGGCGTCTTGGTTACTGAAGGTCGTATCAAAGAAGGAGGAGGCAAACCCCAGAGTGTTTCGGAGATCTTAGTTGGTATCTCCCGCCTCAATAATTGCACCTTTGAGTTTTTCCTGGAAGCCTCGGGCATCGCGACGCTACCACCAGAGGCATTTGTGGTTCATCAGCTAGACTCAGCCACGCTGAACACCACCGTCGAGGTGTGCGACTCCATCTCTGGCAATTGCTTCCCAGTTTCCATCAGCCTAAGTTGGACTGGAACAGGTTCGGTCATTAAAGACAAGAGCAAGTCTAGTACCGATTTCGGCAAATGCAAGATCCAGTCCAGCTTCAATGGGACGTTCCGGGATGCCGTAGCGACCGGAAGCATCACGGGACAGGGGACAAACTTTACGCCGAACGCGTCAGACTTTGCACAGTTAGCTGATGTCAAGAATGGTACGAGCCAGATTAACTGCAATTAACTACCCTGCCTACATTTCTCTTTATGCATCTGGTGTAGTAAACGGCTGGATAGCCTGTGAGATTTAGGTTTTTAGGAAGTTGTGGCAGCACTGCAACATTACAGGATACAAGAGGCTCCAGCGCGAATCTGGAGCCTCTTTCTATTGATGACGCACCTGATAACGGACCCTACCAGGTGCGCGGATCGTCAACGAGAATGGGCGCACCTTGTTGCAGAGCGGACTCGACGGCATAAATTCCGGGCAGCGTGTAGTCGAGGCCCGTATAGACATCAATCGGTGATGCCTTCTCCCCGCGCACGGCTGCCAAGAAGTCACGCAGCATCCAATATTCCGTCATGCCATGCCCGCCGGTATAAGCGTCCGAGCGAATCGCAAGGCGGTCAGGAATATAGCGTTCGGCTTGTGCTTGCAGGCTTTGCCAGCGCGCCGGTGGGTTGAAACCAGAGGGACCATGTTCATCTTCGAGCCAAATCTTGGAGTGGTCGCCAAAGCCTCGCAGCGATTCATAGCTGCCGGACGTTCCTTGCAGTGAGAAAAAAGTGGTTGATTCGTGCGGGCGCGGTGAGACATAATCCACGCGCGCACGCAATGTGCGCCCCGCGGCAGTCGTCATGTGGAGCACATACATGGTTGGAAAGGTCACACGCGGGTCGAACTTGCCACCCGGCACAGCCACCGCCGATACTTGCGCCACGCGGTCGCCAGTGATATAGAGGAGAGGCCCCAGCCCGTGGGTAATATAGACGCTCAGATGGCCGCGGCCGCGCCAGGTCAACTCGCCGTCACCCGTGTAAAAGAGTTGGCGGCAATCATGCACATAATCACCCTCGCCATAATAGACATCACCAAAGCGCCCATCATCATAGAGACGCTTGACCAACTCAATCTCATCGTAGTAGCAGCAGTTTTCGGCCAACATATAGATACCACGCGCCTGTCGCGCGGCTGTGACCAGCGCATGGGCATCTTCAAGGGTGTGGCAGGCTGTCACTTCGCTTAAGACATGCTTGCCCGCATTGAGCGCAGCAATGCTTTGTGAAGCATGATAGGGCACTGGCGACGCCACTACCACCGCGTCAATGTCAGCGTTGAGAAAGGTGTCAAAGTCACTGTAGAAATAAGCCTGGATCGAGTCAGCCATCGCTTGGCCGCGCGCTGCATCCAGATCATAGAGCGCAGTGACCGTCGCGCCGCCTACCGCCTGGCAAGCGCGCACCAAGCTTTGCCCGCGCCGCAAGCCAATCACCCCAAAACGCACATTATCCATCTTCAAAATCCTTCTAGTATCACCCCTGTGTTGGGGGTTGGGGATAGCCCTGGGCGGTTTCCCGCTCTTGGTTCCGAGGCTCGGTTGGCCGGTACATGAAGCGTGCGAGCCAACTCAGCAGCACTCATGTTCAGTTCTTTTAATTCGTCGGCAAGGATCTCGCCGGGATGGATGGGTGGGCGCGCCATCAGTAGTTATTCCCTTAGTGATAGTCTACAATCTCAATATTGGAATTGTGAGGAACCAAACATACGCCACCGCGCCGGAGCAGTGGTGCTTAATTACAAGGGTGGAGCGGTAAGGTTTGAGTGATGCGAAGGGCTAGGTTTGTGAGGTTAAGGGTAGGGCTGGCGACAGTAAAGTTCGCAGTCTTCGTCGCCTGGCGTGGTTGTTTGCGTCCTTTGCTATATTATACTCGCAAAATCTTCTCCATCGCTTTGCCCTTTGCTAACTCATCGATCAGTTTATCCAAATAGCGGATTGTCTGCATAGTTGGCTCTTCGATATCTTCCACGCGGACACCGCAGATCACACCTTTGATCAAAGCCCGTGAAGGATTAAGTTGAGGAGCTTCTGCAATGAAGGTTTCAATATCTGTCTGTTTTTCCAGTTGCGCTTCTAACTCTTTCTGACTATACCCTGTCAACCAGCAGATAATTGTATCGACCTCTGCTTTTGTGCGCCCTTTTCTCTCTGCCTTAGCGACATACTCAGGATAGACCCTTGCGAAACTCATTGTATAAATCCGATGTTTTGTCTTGGTACTTTCTTGTTTCATAGTTTCCTTCACTAGTTTAATAAGGTTATGTTTCAACGAGCTCGATATAAAAGAGAATAATGTCGTCCTAAGCTTTCCAACCGCTTGTCTCGATACTTGCGACGGGGTGGTGTCTCATCTTCGGCAGGCATAAGATAACTATCTCATCTATTATGCGCTGCGTCAAGATGCGCTCGTCAAGATGCGTTCCGTCAAGCGTACTTACCTAGGCAGTGTTAGTTACCTCCATCGAGCCACGACGCGCCCCGGAAATAAAGCTTGACAGCTTGAAGACTTTGGCGTATTCTAGTCGCCGGGGTGATGTGGAAACGATTCCAAGATCATCTGCGCCATCGTGCTGCCGAGTACCGGAGACTCCCCCTTTGGTTGGATAGCGATGGTGCCGCTCCCAAACCACCGAATTGTCCTACCCAATCACCCAAACCTAACCAATGCGTTGGCATGGCCCACACGCTCCTGACACCATTTTGTGTTTCCCTGTTGTTTTCAGCTTTGCTTTTCGGCTGTTCTTTTCGGCATGTTCGTGGCCCACTGCATCACCCGTTGTAACCCGAAACTCACCTATTTTAAGCACCCAATGGAATATCACCCACTGTAACCACCTACTGTAACAAGGAGGAGCCAGCATGACCCATCACCGTCGATTGGTTCGCAGCAACGCACTCTCTGCCCGCCTGCGGATCACTGTTGCCCTAATGAGTTTGGTGGCAATGATCCTCGCCGCCTGTGCCCAACCCGGAGCCAACACCCCGGCTGCGGAGGAACCCGCTGCTGCATCCTCAGGCGGCGATGGTCTCAACGACGCATTGAATCCGCGCCACAGCCGTTAACGAGAGCCGT
>CAMPHP010000557.1 GCA_946885925.1 uncultured Litorilinea sp. | reverse complement strand
GGGGGTAAAGATTACTTCTCGCCGTGATGCCGCCGCAATGCTGTAAACGGCTTCTGGGTATGGACTGGTACAATTGACGCAGAGACAGATGTTTGCTATGGTTGGCAAGTCTACTGGGGCCAAATCGACCTAGTAGACTTGCCACTCTTTTTGGATAGATTTCGCTGTCTGAATAGCGCGAACAAAACGATGCAATCAGAACTAATAAAATATTCACTTGAAACATTCACTTAAGGAGATATGATGAGCGCGGCGCTCAACCATGTGTTGATTGTCGAACCAGATGAGACGGTATGCGCCGAGATATGTCGTCTCTTATTCCAGGCTCATGTTGCTCCTGCTCTTGTGACAGACGTTCGTACGGCAGATGAAGGTCTACAAGCACTTGATGCACTGTCTGACCAGCCTCCTGATGTTGTGATATTGGCGTTTGATGCTCTAGGCGAACGAGGAGATGAATGGCTCACTGGCGCGCGTGGCTCGAACAATCGGATAAGTGTACCTGTGGTGTTGCTTGGTGACAATGAGGGTGATACCCGACTAGACATTGCACTAGCCGCAGGTGCAGATGACTACTTGCTATTGAATGGCCTGACTACTCGCCGCTTATTGCGAACATTGGAAAATGTTTTGGCTCGTCACCAGCTTTCTCAGCGGCTATCTGACATGATCACACGGAAAGAAGCCAAAGAAGAGTTGCGGATGAACGAAGAGAAATTGCGTGTTGTGCTAACAGGCTCGACCATTACTGTAATGACTGTGGATCGAGATTTGCGCTATACATGGATTCACAACCCGCAGTCTGGCTTTACCGTGGAAGAGATGCTGGGCAAGCGTGATGATGAAATTTTCCCGCCAGAGATTTCCCGCCCCTTTATCGAGTTTAAGGAAGAAGCCCTCACTGCAGAGCGTCCGATACGGCGCGAATTTGAACTTGTGTGGAATGGAATTTTTGCACGGTTTGATACAAGCGCCGAACCCTTACACGATGCCGAGGGCAATATCATTGGCGCAACAATCATTACGCATAACATTACAGATCGGGTACAAAGCCAAGATCGCGCTGATTTCTTGGCTGAAGCCAGCAGGCTTCTCTCGGCATCGCTCGACTATGAAACGACATTGCAGCAGGTGGCAAGGTCAATGGTGCCTAAGTTGGCTGACTGGTGCTCGGTTGATATTGTTACTGATGAGGGGCAAATCGAACAGGTTGCAGTGGCACATGTAGACCCAGACAAGGTGGAATGGGCAAAGCACTGGCGTCAGCATCATCCCCCGGCACTGGATGATCCATCCGGACTTGCCCATGTCATTCGCACGGGGCAACCGGAGTTTTACCCGGAGATCTCGCAGGAGATGCTAGAGGCGGCTGCACAGAGTGAGGAGCAGCGCCAAGTGCTTGAAAGGGTTCCGTTACGATCCGCCATCGTTGTGCCATTGACCACGCGCAAGCAAATCATGGGTGGAATTACGCTGGTCTGGTCAGACTCGGACCGGCGCTATACCGAGGAGGATTTGGAATTTGCCCAGGAATTGGCTCAACGGGCGGCGACCGCGGTTGACCATGCGCGGCTCTATCGGGAATCGCAGATACGCGCCGAGGAGTTGCGGCGCTTGAATGAAACATTGGAGCAACGGGTCGATGAGCGAACGACGGAACTGCAACGCAGCAACCAAGATCTGGATCAATTTGCCTATGTGGCTTCGCATGATCTGAAAGCACCACTCCGCGCCATTGATCATCTGTCCACCTGTATCATTGAAGACGCAGGACATCTGTTGCCCGTGCGTTCACGCGAACACCTGAATAAGATGCGCGGGCGTCTGCAGCGCATGGAAGGTCTCTTGGACGATCTGCTGACCTATTCGCGGGCAGGACGCTCCCGTGGGGATGCGACTTTTGTGGATACCAATGAATTGGTAGCGCGGGTCATCGAGACTGTCTCGCCCTCTGATAATATCAAGGTCAGCATCGTGGGTGAACTACCAAAACTATATACTTACTCTGCACCATTGGAGACGGTGCTGCGTAACTTGGTGAATAACGCTATTAAACATCATGATAAGCCCAATGGGAATGTGCGTATTTCGGCAACAGACAAAGGAGATATGGTGGAGTTTGCTGTGGCGGATGACGGCCCCGGTATTGACCCAATCTTTCATGCGCGGATATTCGAGATGTTCCAGACCTTGCGCCCACGTGATCAGGTGGAGGGAAGTGGAATTGGATTGTCGGTTGTTGAAAAGATTGTGGCAAGTGTCGGTGGTACAATTACTGTCAGCTCTGCTATTGGGAATGGCGCAACTTTCCGCTTCACTTGGCCGCGTGAGTTTCCTCCATGATTCGTGCAACCCGCGTTGGATGCGGGATAGGGCTGAAGTGTATAATTACAGATGGGGTGTGCTAGAAAAATGAAATGGAGTGGGGGAACAGGTGATATGACAGGGAAGAACATCCATATTCTCTTGGTCGAGGATGATGAGATTGATGCTGAGGCTATCATGCGGGGCTTTTATGCCCAGAAGATCGCAAATCCGTTTACTTTGGTTTCTGATGGCATTGAAGCATTAGGTGTTTTGCGTGGCACAAATGGATACCCGCGCTTGCCACGACCCTATATGATTTTGCTCGACATTAATATGCCGCGCATGAATGGGCTAGAGTTTCTTGAGGCAGTGCGCGCCGATCCGGAACTGGCCCAAAGTGTGGTTTTTGTATTAACAACTTCGAACCGCGATGAGGATATGATGGCTGCATACAACCATCAAATTGCAGGGTACTTGCTCAAGTCGCGAGCTGGAAAAGACTTTTTTGATTTGATTACGCTGCTCGATTCCTATTGGCGAATTGTGGAGTTTCCGAGCGAGGCTAAGTAAATGGAAGGTGAAACACTAGGTGCGCCAATGAAGTTGCTCCTGGTGGAGGATGATGAGGTCGACCGCGAGGCAGTCCGACGCCTATTGGGGGCTGGGTATGTGGTGACAAATGCTGCCACAGGCAAAGAAGCACTTGAGTTGATTGCCGCTTCTCCCCCCGATGCTGTGTTGTTGGACTTCCGTTTGCCCGATATGGATGGAATTGACTTGGTTCCTGGCTTTGTCCAGGGATTTATTCCGGTTATTTTGCTAACCGGAGAAGATAGTCCTGAAGTGATCGTCGAGGCAATGCAAAAGGGCGCACAGGATTATCTTGTAAAAGGTCACATTGGGCGGACAGCTTTGGCGCGCGCCATTGACAATGGGATTGAGAAGGTAGCGCTCAAACGGGATTTAGCGCAGCAACAGGCCAAACTTGCCGAACAGGCGTTGGCGTTGGAGCGGTCGAATCGTCAAGTGCGTGCATTGGCTTCGGCATTGACTTTGGCCGAGCAGCGGGAAAGGCGGCGAATTTCGCAAATCCTCCACGATCATGTTCAGCAGATGCTTTACGGAATTCAAATGCGTACTTACTTAATCGGGCTAGATGCGCCAGCAGAGAGTAAAACCTATATCCAGGAGCATTTGATGGAGATGGAAGCACTGGTTGAAGAGGCAATCCAGTCCACGCGAACACTGACTGTGGAATTGAGCCCGCCGGTCCTGCAAAGTGAGGGATTAGGCGCTGCGTTTACCTGGTTGGCGAACCAGATGAGCCGTCTGTATGACCTCCAAGTTGATTTGAAGCTGACTCAAGATTATCAACTTGCCAGTGAAGATTTGAGAGTCCTGGTTTTTCAGCTTGTACGCGAATTACTCTTTAATGT
>CAMPHP010000556.1 GCA_946885925.1 uncultured Litorilinea sp. | reverse complement strand
GCTGCCAACAGATACGCCTCCACCGGAGCAACCGAATACCCCAGAGGAAACAAATTTACCGCCACCGGAGTCTACGCAAACTCTCCCGCCAACAGATTTACCCCCGCCGGAGCCAACGAATACCCCAGAGCCAACAGATTCACCTCCGGAGTCTACAGAGACTTCTGTGCCAGCAGATTCACCCCCACCAGAGCCGACAAATACACCACAACCAACAGATTTACCTCCGGAGTCTACAGAAACTCCCCCGCCAACAGAGATACCGCTACAGGAACAACCAGACTCCCCCTTACCGCTTGAACCATGAGATTAACCAATGATATTTGCTAAATGATATTTGCTATGGGTCAAGTAACATAGCCTCTCTCATACGTGGCCTCTCTCCCGTAGGCCATGTATGTTAGGTGTATTGAAGAAGCCCAAGTAAGCGACGGCGGCGATCATCCTCTTTTGCCAGCTTCTTCAGGCCAACGTTGCTCTGGTGGCTGGCCGATGGCATCGGGCGCGACATGCCCATAAAAAAAGCCCGCCCTACTTTGCGTAGGACGGGCTGGCAAGATGTTGCTGCCAGTGTAGAGACACTGATTGAGTGAGCCCCCTGGGACTCGAACCCAGAACCCGCGGCTTAAAAGGCCGCTGCTCTGCCATTGAGCTAGGGACCCGCAGGCACAGGATATTATAGCCTCTCTTAGGGCTTTTGTGCAAGATATTGAAGCGGGCGCAGCACCAACTCTCTATTGCTGGCCTATGAGCGAAGGTGCAACCATTACCACCACAGGAGCGGCCTGCTGTTCTGGCCGCGCATCTGCCCCACGTCCCACTGCCAGCGCCACGGCACCTGTGGGCAGTGGATCAGTAAGCTGAAAGGCCCACTCCCCCTGAGCATCTGCACGCACTTGTGCCACAACCGCCCGATTCACCAAGATGACCACAACCATCTCCGGCGGAGCAAGCCCCACCAGCAGAGGATGCCGAGTAGACAACACCTCACCCGCGCGTGGCGACAACAAAATCGGCACGGTTGGCAATTCGACTGTCACTGGGCGTTGGCGCTGTGCATCTGTACGCACCCATTCGCCAAAGTTGGAGCGCACCTCAACGCCCGGTTCCTCGTCAAAGCCTCCTGCATGCTCCAGACGTAATGTCCAGCGACCATCAATGGCAGCATTAGCGACCTTTACCATACGTCCTTCCAACCAGGCAGCAATGGTCGCATGGGGAGTTGCTAATCCATCCACAACAAGGCTGGTGCGGCGGCGATCACTGAAAACAAGACCGGAAATGGTCAGCGGCAAAGAGGGCGAGGGTAGCGTCAAAGGCAGTGAAGACTGTTCTGGCTCCTCCTCTACCACAAAGACCACTGGCGCAGATTCAGCCAAAATATCTCCCTGAGGGTTGACGGCTGTCACCTGGGCAGTATAGACACCAGGCGTCAGCTCTGTCTCAAGCGTAACCTGCCATTCGTTCAAGGTCGAAACCACCGCTTCCGCCACCAGCGTACCATTCAGATAAAGCTCGACAATCACCCCTGGCAGGCCCGTCCCTGTAAACTGCGTCATGTCCGGTGTTATGCGCGCGCCCAACACAGGAAAGCGAATAATTGGCGTAGCCAAGGCCAATGGCCCCTGTTCTCCCGGTGCGAGCACGGTCACGACGACAGGAGTACTCACTGCTGTGATTTCCCCTTGTGCCCCCAATTCTTGTAACGTCAAAATATGCTGCCCTGGCACCAATGGTTCAGCTAACGCCAGTTGCCAGAGACCATCGGCATTGGCTGTAGTCGTTCCCAACAGCTGTGCTTTGGAGCTACCAGGCGACAGATCCGAGCTAAAAGCCTGACTAACAAGCTGATCGTGAACCTCTACAGTGCTGCCCGCGGCCGCCGAACCAAAGAGCACACGCAAGCTATCGGGGGGAATAATGGAATTCGGGCCTAGACTTGCCAGGATCAAGGGCAAACGCAATGCATTGGCACTACGCAAGGACTGAGGCACAAAGGCTAGTTGGGCACCAGCATTGTTATCATCAGCATTGTTATCCGTAGAGTTGTTAGTGACGTTACCAGCGGAGTTCTCAGTGGAACCTTGACTAGACTCTGATGGTTGAGGAGCGGCGGGTGTCGGTTTGCTCCTGGCAACATCACTGGTCAGCCCTGATTCAGAGGGCAGTTGCACCGCTTCGAGTGCAGGTGGCTCCATTAGCGAGGCAATGGTCAGTCCCACAAACAACGCCAAGATGACGCTAATCTTCCAGCGATCCAGCGTCCAATCCAGATAGGGTGTTTTGGCGGATGACTCAGAGTACATAGCCACCGGCCTCACTCCTTGAAATCTCTAGGGTGACGTTCATTGTACTATTTGTTGATTATACTGTTTGCTGGTTGTCTCTTTTAATTGGGTCTGATAATTAATTGAGTCTAATCATGCTCTTTTTGCTGGGCGCTTAATCGGGCTTATCCCTATGCTTTTCATCCGCAAGAACTGCGGCGCGTGCCACCCATTGGGCAAAGTCGGGTTGATCACCTGCCACAGCAACCGGGAATAACGCCGCCAAATCGGGTATGGGCGTAGAAGCAAGTTGTTCATAGGTACAAATGCCCGCTCGGTAGAGTGCCGCTGCACTCACAGGGCCGATGCCAAGAATCTTTGTTAAGTCATCGGGTGGTGGGCCGTTGTAGACCGCATTGTCGCGGCCTGTTTTCTCCAGCAACTTTTGAGCCTGCACAACCCATTCGTCCACATTCGAACTAGGATAGGCACTCGTGGCGCGGCGCAGCGTGTCGAGATCGCTCTCCGCAATTTGTTTCCATGTATAAATCCCTGCCCGGTATAGACGCTGTTTATAGACATCGCCAATCCCCTTGATCTTGGAAAGATCATCGGGATACTCCTCAGTGCGACGGGTGAGCGCAGGATTGTTGATCCAGCGCTGTCGTAGAGGCGTTGGCACAATAGTCACAGATGGCCCTGCCGGCTCAGTGTCAGAGGCTAGCGTGTCCGAAGAGGACGTAGGCGTCTCTGGCACCTCCGGCGCGATGGGGCTAACGAGCGTACTCGGCGGCTTTGAGGAGCTGTGGCTCTCGGACAGGGGATGTTCGGTAGCAATGCGCGAAGGTGCTTGCCCTCGTTGCACAGCTTCGCTGTTACGGCGCAGGGCAGCCAAGACTTCCTGGCGCGAACGGGGGCTATCACCTCGCCGCGCGCGCAACGCATCCGCTGGAGTCTGCTCGATACGGGGGATTACAGTGGGGGTGGGTTCAGCGCGTACAGGTTCAGCGCGTGTGGTAGAGGCGGGCGCTACAGCACTATCGAGCGGATCGTGAACCGGCCCGGATGGCCGTGCCCTCTCCTGCTCTGGCCCAAGCGCTGCTTCATCACTCGCCTCGTATTCTTCACTCTCTAAAAAGACGCCAGGGCTGCGATAGGCTGGGTCACTCCATGCGCTTGTCGCTATGCTACTCGTGGGTGTGAGGCTGGTCGTATCCGCTTCGAATTCACGCAATTTCGCTTCCAACTCACGGATACGCCGGTCTGTTAGCTTTAAGCGTTCCTTACGGAAATAGAACCACTCCCATAGGGTAGATGTAGCAAAGCCAAGCAGAAAACCAGCCAAGACAAACCAAAGCAGTTTCATGGTCATGCAGTGGGAAACCTCCGGTCTGTGGGCAGGTATGGTTGTTCGCCACTAATAGCAAGTGGATTATGGCAAATGCATTATGGTAACAGCCGTTGCGCAATCATACAC
>CAMPHP010000555.1 GCA_946885925.1 uncultured Litorilinea sp. | reverse complement strand
GCTCAAGTTCAGTTACTTCCTTTGATGTAAGCAGCCCGGCATCCTGCCTGTTGAGAAGCGCAATTGCTCGCTGACGCTCAGATCCCGGGATTTCAAAAGCCAAAATCTCTTGCGGCGTTACTTTCTCAACAAGAAACGATAGGCAATAGTCATAGACTGCTAGGACATGCATGGTAGTTACGTGTGGTCGGTGGGAGAGAGATGGTGCGGTCTATCCACCAAATAATGGCGCGAGTACATAGCGCCATAGCAGTGCTCCCGCGGCAAATGACACAATAGCGAGTATTGTTATCTTCCAGTTCGGCATATATCCTTACGGCAGCAGGCAAAGCACAGGACGCGACTTCAGGCTCAGTTGTGCCGCAGCACACGTTCGCCAGCCACCAAGAGTTTCTCAGGTTCTTCCTGTGGGCCTAGTTCATCCGCCGCATGGTATCCGAGCGTCATCGACATACGCGTGGAATCCGTATGGTTGGCTCCGGCACCATGAATCGCTAGACCATTCATCAAGAGCACGTCGCCCGCACTAGCAGGAATAGGCAGAGCTTGGTCACCTAGTCGATCTAGCGTATCCATACGCCCGTGACCACTCAGTTGGGCATGATAGGCCAACATGTGATGGCTGCCCGGCAAGATCCGGGTACAGCCATTCTCCATCGTTGAATCCTCTAGATAAAAGACTGCCGAAACAACCGGGCGGCTCCAGTTTGCTACGTCACGGTGCCATTCTAGCTGGGCTGCGCCAGGGGGTCGTAAGGTGACATGGTTATGCCGGTTTAACACAACGTCGACGTTTGGCCCAAGCAGATCTTGTAACACAGCAATCAACTTCGCTGAACGCGCAGCGTTGGAGAACACCGGATCCCGCGCCAACACCTTTGACAGACGCAGCACACGCGCATCTGGTATATCGCCATTGACGCCGTAACCCGGGCGATTCGGGTCTTCGCATACAATTGGGGCAATCCGTTCTTCTGCATGGCGCGCAATGGTTGCCTTCAAAGTGTCCAACACATCCGGTTCCAACGCCTGCTTGACCAAGTGGTATCCATTGTGATCAAAGAGAAACAACTCTTCTGCTGTTAGAAACATAAGAATACCTGTTCGTGATTGTCTTAACTGGTGATCCTAAGCTGGTTGTACTGCCGGTACGAGCTCCACGCGTGCGCGATCCTGGACTGCGGTTGCACGCGCGTGATAATCACGGAAGTTCTCCAACTCATAATGCTTCTTGATACGTGCGAGAGGCCACTCATTGTCATTCGACTCCAGCGTAAAGACATTCTCCTGCGAATAGCCAGTGGCCCGCACCCGATCCCCTAGCTCCCCCTGCACGCGTAATAATTTTTCCACCTGATCGTCAATATGAAATACCTCTTTTTCAAGATCGATCTGGGTGGTCACGAGGCGGCTCCAATGGCTCGTTGAAGCGAGTACTTGGCCGGTAATGTCAATCACCTTGCTATGATCACCCCATACCGATGAAACTACATAGTAAAAGTGGCTCCATGCGTAGACTTGCAAGGGAAAACCACCATCATACGCTGAAGGCCACACCACGAGTTCAGCACCCTGTTCTGCCAGTTTCGCCCAATGCTCCGGCCAGCCTATATCGTAGCAGATCGCCAGACCGACCTTACCAAAGTCAGTTTCCACCACCGTTGCCTGGTCGCCAGGTCTGATACCGGATTCAACCTCACGCATGGTTGGGTGAACCTTATCGTAGTGACCTACGATCTCTCCCTGACGATTGATGACGATAGCTCGGTTGCCAAAACAGCCGCCAAGATGCGTATAGAGGCTGCCCACGATATACGTACCATGTCGACGCGCCCTCTCCGCTAGTTCCTCAATAAAAGGCCCAGGCATCGTTTCCACGCCTTTGGGCCACTCAGCCCGCCGCGTGCCGATGTGAAGCATGCTTTCCGGGAGACAGACCAGATCAGGGTGGTGGGCACAGGCTGCGTCCAGCAATTCGAGCGCGCGCTGCCAATTGTCCTCTGTTGTGTTTTGCCGAGGTGGCATTGAAATGGTTGTTACCTGGATTTTTCGAGGCATATCAGCTAGCTTCCTTCACTAGATAAGATGGAGAGAAGATCAGATAGAGAGAAATAGACATGACCTACAGGGGTTGCGGGATTACCGCCCACCGAGACCACTGAAGTTGAGTCCTTCCAAGAAATAGCGTTGGAAGAAGAAGAAGATCAGCACGACGGGCATCGTCATAATGGTCGCCCCTGCCATCATCAGCGACCACTCGGTGCGATAGTAGCCGCGGAACTTTACAAGCCCTAATGCCAAAGTCAGATTTTCGTCTGAATGTAAGTAGATGAGTGGTGCCATGAAATCGTTCCACGCGCTGCGAAAGGCAAGAATTGCAATCGTCGCCAGTAACGGTTTTGACATAGGCAGAATGATCTTTGCCCAAATCCACCAGCTACTTGCCCCATCCAGCCGCGCTGCCTCATCATATTCAATTGGCAACCCGCGGAAGTACTGACGCGCAAAGAAGATATAAACAGCTACCCCAAACCACTCCGGCACGATGAGAGGCAGAAACGTGTCAATCCACCCAAAATTGCGAAATAGAATGTAGCGGGGGATCATCAGCACTACAAACGGTAGCATCATGCTGCTGAGGCACAAGATAAACAAGGTTTCGCGGCCTGGAAAACGGAGGCGGGCAAAGGCAAAGCCAATCAAGCTAGAACTGAGGACACTGCCTACAACAGAGATCACGGTGATAATCGTCGTGTTTGTAAAATAGGTAAGAAACGGGACAATCGACCACACCCGGACATAATTTTGCCAATGAAAGGTATCTGGTAAGAATGTCGGCGGCCAACTCAGGGCGGACCCGGGCAGCTTGAGCGAGGTGGAAACAGTCCACAGGAAGGGAAAGAGCATGAGAATGGCTCCCCCAGCGATAAGGAGGTGAATCGCTAACACGGATAGCCCCTTCACCCAGGTACGCCGCCCCCTTGGCAAAGTCGCATGGGTTACAGATTGTGCATCGACTGCGATACCAGCTTTTGCCATTCCTTAGACCTCATAATGAACCCAGCGACGGGCAAGTCTGAATTGGAAAATTGTAAAGATGAGAACAATGATGAAGAGTACCCAAGCCATTGACGATGCATATCCCATTTTGAAGTATTCAAAAGCATTGCGATAGAGCAGCAAGACGTAGAAAAGAGTGGCATTTTCTGGCCCGCCAGCGGTGGCAACGTAGGCACTGGCAAAGACTTGGAACGAGCCAATGATCCCGGTGATCACGCTAAAGAAAATGACAGGTGTCAGCAAGGGTAAGGTCACATACAGAAAGCTGTTCCAGTGATTGCTCCCGTCTATGGCAGCAGCCTCATAAAACTCTCGTGGAATGGCTTGCAGCCCCGCCAGAAAAATAGGCATTCCCCCGCCGATGCCCCACAGTGCAATCAAGATCAAGACAGCTTTAGCTTGCTCAGGGCTTAGAAGCCACAACTGTTTCGGAATGCCAAACTTCTGTAGGACATAATTGGCAACACCAAATTCCGGCTGGAAAATCATGAGCCATAGCAACGTTGTGGCGACAACCGGCGTGATCGAAGGTAGGTAATAGACAGTGCGGTAGAAACGCATCCCATGAAGCTTCAAATTCATCGCCAGAGCTAACCCAAGTGCCCCGATGGTGCTCAAAGGGACCAGTATCAGCGTGTAATACAGCGTATTCCAGAGCGAAGTCCAGATGAGATCGTCCTTAAGC
>CAMPHP010000554.1 GCA_946885925.1 uncultured Litorilinea sp. | reverse complement strand
AGAGATGAACCTGATCCACAAAATCAGATCAGATTCAACCCCTACAGGGTGACAGGCGTACTGAATTCCCCGTAGCGGAAGATCGCCAGAGCATGATTTAAGGTGGCGACGTGAGTTGACCAATAGCTTTACTTAGTATATCCAGTATATAGTATAGAGAAGCGTATATAGAAGTAGGGTTGTTGTAAAGCGGCATATTCACACCCTCGGCAGGACGCTATGATTCGTTGGCTCGTACAATCCATTGTGGATCATCCCGACCTCAGCACCGGGCATCCACCGGCTGGTCTGCTCACCATGACAGAAACTGCCCAGTATGGTGGCTATCTTAGCCCGCGCCGTCGCCGTGATTGGCTATTGGGGCGCTGGACAGCCAAGCGTTTGGTTCAAACGCATCTTATCGCAACAGAGGGCTTTCGTCCTGCGCTCGATAGCTTTCGCATTGAACAATACCCTAGCGGTGCACCCTATGTCTATGGCGAGCATCCCGCCTTATACAAGGCTACTCATAACGGGCAAATGCCTCTGCTCCTTTCGATCAGCCACAGCCATGGCTATGCCTTTTGTGCGCTTTGTGTAGAAGATAGAGGGTACGCACGCTTGGGAGTAGATATTGAACTGGTGGAGCCGCGGTCTGATAACTTTGTCCAGGAATTCTTTACTGCGGAAGAACAAAGCTGCTTAGGGCGATGCTCGCTTGCCCTCAGTGATTTAATGCTCACTGCCACATGGAGCGCCAAAGAAGCTGCACTTAAAGCCACTCATTTAGGGTTGCGTGCCGATCCACGGTCTGTCCAATGTTTGTTGCATCCAGAGTGCCCGCGCCTGTGGCGTCCCTTTCGGGTGGAAGTGCAGGCGGATCGAGTGGACATGGCAAGGACGGGTGCGCTACGTGGATGGTGGCGGGTGATGGAGAACCGGCTTCGCCCCGGTCATTACTTTGTGCTGACCATTGTCGCGCAGGGTGTAGCGCTTTAGAACATGTCTCAAGAGAATTGTTTCGTTTATGGAGTGACAGAGTAACATGCGGGTGTCATGCCCCGCCCTCGCGCGGGGCATGACAACCGCATTTTTGAGATGCTTTCCAGAATTCAAGTATAACGCTTCACAAGGGCAGCCGTCACTCTCCTAGGTACGCCACGCAGTCAATCTCCACCAGAATGCCTTTGAACAAGTCGCCAGCACCAATCAAACGTCTGGTCGGCATTGGTCCACCATCAAAGTATTCCATGTAGGTGGCATTAAAGCCATCGCGATCTTCCATGTTCAATAGGAACACATTAACGCGCATTACGTTGGCGAAACTAGCTCCTTCACTTTCGAGAGTACGCTTGATGGCATCCATTGTATAGCGGGTCTGCTCTGCAATCGTAGCGCCAACTACCTCGCCATTCTCTACAGGGCCAAAGCCGGAGAGATAGAGAGTATCGCCCGCGCGGCGAGCCATGCTGTAAAAGGGTTCGGGGCTTTGAACCTTGCTCATGGTGGGTATTGATCCTTATCTTGTGGACTTTTGGAGTTTGAAAAGTGTTCCCAGCTAAAAGTATATCATAGAGTTTTTGCATCCGTTGGTGCTATTCTGCAAGGAGTAGGTGATCCTTCTCCCAAAAAGGGCTTGCTATCGTGTGGCAAGCCCTTTTCACTGATATCTAAACGATTGGCGTGTTCCACCTGTTGGGGCCGCGTGGGTGATCTGTCTATGCCCTTTGTGTCTGTAATTGGGCAGGGGCAGAGAGACCCTTACAGGGTGACAGAGCCGCGCGTCCGTCATGCCGAATATCTTATATGCCTTGGGTGATCCGCTGCGCCTGAAGGTGGTGGAGCAGTTAGCCGCGGCGAACGAGGGGCTTAGTTGCCAGCAGATTGTGATGGGTGAGGGAGTAGCGAAATCAACACAGTCCAATCAACTTAAAATGCTGCGTGAGGCTGGCATTATTCGGATGGTGCCGCAGGGCAGGCGCATCCTGGTTTCGTTGCGAAAGGATGATCTGGAAGCGCGCTTTCCGGGGCTGCTAGACGCGATATTGCAGGCGTCTGCACCCACTCGCTGAAACTATCTATGGAGGGGCAATGGCACAAGAATGTACACACCTCGATTCAATCAAGGTGACACAGACGGATATACATGTTTGTGAGGATTGTATCAAGACCGGCGACACGTGGGTTCACTTGCGGATGTGCCTCACCTGTGGTCACGTCGGCTGCTGTGACTCATCGCCAAACAAACATGCCTCAAAACACGCCAATCAAAGCGACCATCCCCTCATCCGCTCAATTGAGCCGGGAGAGCGTTGGGTCTGGTGCTATGTGGATCAGATAGTGCCTGGCGAGCTTGAAGCTTAACGATGGCTCGTGGTGGGGGCTCGTGGTGGGAAATTGTGAAGTTATCTCTGAACACCCCATCCAACCTCCACTAACAGCACCATTGCAGCAATTTACGCCCCATCAAACAACCTGCGCGCATAGGCCAAGTCGGCTTCAAGCAGGCGGTCGGTGTAGGTATGGTCTGTGTATTCTGCGGTGAAGGTGATAGGGCCTTGATAGCCGATGCGTTTGACACCCGCGGCAACTTCGGCCCAGGAGATGCACCCGTGGGGACCAGCGCAGAAGTAGGCGGCCCATTTTGTTTCGTTTGCGTCGGGTTGGCTGGTGCGCCGCCAAAAGGCGTTCTTCAAATTCACCATGCACAAGTGCGACTGCACCAGTTCTAGCCCAGTCTGCGCGTCTTCACCTTGTAAGGCGTTATGGGCAGCGTCCCAGATCGCGCCCACCCAGCGTGGGTCGTAATCTTTGACCAACTGGTAAAGCCCCATCGAGTTGATCGGCACCGAGCCGCCATAGTGGTTCTGGATGCCGAGCTTGACGCCATATTGTTCGCATAAGGGGATGGCTGCATCCAACTGGCGGCGGGCGGCAGTTTCGGATTCCCAATAGCTGGGGCTGATGCGTTTGAACATCACCCGGTTCATCGTAATGCCATTGGCCGCGCAGGTGGCATAGAGCCGTTCATCGGTCAGCGGCATATCGACCGCAACGTTGACAATGCGGATGCCTAGATCCGCCAAGAATTTGACCACGCCGGGCATATCTTGCTCGAAGCGATCCGGTTCGACCTGAAAGCCAGGACGCACAGGTAGTTCAATCAGGTTAAAGCCCAAGTGCTGGACATGAATCGCCAGTTGGGGCAGGGAGAGGTTTTTCCAGGGTTTTACAAAGACGGCAAATTGCGTTTTGCCGGGTTGAGCGTTTGCGTCCGCCATGAATTGCGGGCCTTTCTAAACATGCGTGGGCAGCATGGAAATGAGTTCGACATTGACGTGTGGCGGCATGGCGGCGACCATCAGCGCCACCGTCGCCACATCCTCTGGCTGGAGCATCTTCATGCGCTGTTCTTGGGGGGGCGGCTTGGGGCGACGATCCAGGAGCGGTGTGTTGCCCACACCCGGACAGAGCAGGCAGGCGCGCACATTGTGCGGATTCGCTTCCTCGTTAGTCACCTGGGTTAGCGCATCCATGCCCATTTTGGAAGTGCTATAGCCAACGCCACCCGCCAAGTGGGGATGAAGCGCGGCACGTGAAGCTACGTTGATAATTGTGCCAGCCGAGCGCGCAACCATCTCTGGCAGGATTAACTTGGTAAAGAGGAATGCAGCAGTCAAGTTGACATTGAGTAACTGCCGCCACTGCTCCGCTGTAGTATCGGCAATGCTGCGCTGGGTCATATTCATGCCCGCGTTGTTGACCAGGATA
>CAMPHP010000553.1 GCA_946885925.1 uncultured Litorilinea sp. | reverse complement strand
GCACGGTTGGCCGCGTGGCGCGAGAGTCTCCGGATCCGCGGGATCCGGCCAGCTACGTCGACCCGAGCGCCTACCTGCGCAGCTGGAACTTCTCCGAGTTGCCTCCCGATCTTCGAGCCAGGTTCTATCAGGAGACACCGCGGCCGGATGGGACTCTATTCCGTGAGTACCACTTTCACGCCGCAGACCGGGAGATCGAGATCGCTCCCGGCATCTTCTTCCCGGCGTGGACGTACAACGGCCAGGTGCCCGGGCCGACGATCCGCGCGACCGAAGGCGATCGGATCAGGGTGACGTTCACCAATGCTGGTTCGCACCCGCACACCATCCACTTTCACGGCTGGCATCCGCCGGCGATGGACGGGGCGCTGGCCGGGCACGAAGTCCACCCGGGACAGAGGTTCGTCTACGAGTTCGACGCCGACCCCTTCGGCCTGCACCTCTATCACTGCCACACGGTACCGCTAAAGCGTCATATCCATAAGGGTCTTTATGGGGCATTTGTGATTGATCCAAAAGAAGGACGTCCCCCTGCACGTGAGTTGTTGATGGTCATGAATGCCTTTGATACCAACTTTGACGGTGATAACGAAATCTATGCGGTCAACACCGTAGGACATGAATATGCCAAGCGCCAAATCCCCTTGATTGCAGATGAATTAGTTCGCCTCTACCTCATCAACATCACCGAGTTTGATCCCGTCAACTCGATGCATCTACACGCCACCTTCTTTGACTACTATGACCACGGCACGACGCTCGAACCAACGCTGCGCATGGTTGATACCATCATGCAATGCCAAGCACAACGGGGCATTCTAGAGTTTCGTTACCGTTGGCCTGGTCGCTATATGTTTCATGCACATCAAACCGAATTCGTCGAGTTAGGGTGGATGGGCATGTTTAATGTTGTGGCTCCTGCCGACTTTCCAGCCGCGCTTGCGGAGGCGGGATTGGACGCAACGTGGGATCAGAAGTCGTTGCACGGCACTGCCGTAGAGAACAGCTAGCTGTGTATTGAGTTTTGCTGTTCCTGGCGCTGCCGCAGAGAAAAATCCCACAGAGAAAGATTCCACAGGGAAAGATCCCACGGAGAAAGATCTCACAGAGTAAGACCATAGAGAAAGAAACGAGCAAGATGGAAACGACAGAAGAGCGACCCGCTCTACAATCACCGACAGCGAGCACTTTACGTGGCGGTCTGTGGGCATGGGTACTCGTGCCTCTGCTTTTATTGGGTGTCGTTCTTGCCTATTTAGTCACAACGGGTGGAGGATTAACTGAACTTGCCGGGCCGCCCGTAGAGCAGGTCACGATCCAACGCATTACCTTGCCCGAACCTGGCATGATCAAAGTTGAGGTCGTGAACGATGGCCCCCAGACAGTCACTATTCCCCAAGTCCTGGTGGATGATGCCTATTGGCAGTTTAGCGCCGAACCCTCGAACACAATTGAGCGTTTGGGCCAGGCCACCTTTACCATTCCCTATCCCTGGGTGGAAGAAGAAGTGCATGTTGTGCGGCTGATCACGTCACTCGGCACCACCTTTGATGGCGAGATTGCCGCCGCGGTGGAGAGTCCTGCGCCATCCCAAGAACTCTTCTGGCGCTTTGGTCTGATTGGTCTCTACGTTGGCGTTGTGCCAGTTGCGCTAGGTCTACTCTGGTATCCAGTCATGCGGCGCATGGGACGCCAGGCGATGAATTTTATTCTGGCGTTGACCGTTGGCCTCCTTATTTATCTTGCCGTTGGGACATGGCTGGATGCGCTCGAATTTGCCGCTGAACTACCAGCCTTCTGGCAGGGTACGCCAATGGTGCTGCTGATCGCCTTGATCACATTGGGGCTGCTTCTAACGATTAGCAGCCGCAATCGAGCAGCGCCCCAATCCCCGTTGCAACTCTCGTACATGATTGCGCTCGGCATTGGTCTTCACAATTTGGGTGAAGGATTGGCGATTGGTGCCGCATTTGCTTTGGGGGAGGCGGCGTTGGGCATCTTTCTCGTACTTGGTTTTACGTTGCACAACATTACGGAAGGTGTCGGGATTGCTGCCCCGATTGTACGGGACAAACCACGCTTGATTCATTTTGTTCTTCTGGCATTGTTGGCCGGTGGCCCTGCCATCCTGGGGACATGGATTGGGGGCTTTGCTTTCAATCCCCTCTGGGCGACTATATTCTTGGCGATAGGCATTGGCGCAATCATCCAAGTGATTTGGGAGGTAGGCAAGCTGATGCTGCGCGATAGTGAACATTTCCAGCAACCCGCCCTCAACTGGGTCACCCTCAGTGGCCTTGTCGTTGGGGTTGCGCTGATGTACTTTACGGCCTTCATGGTGTAATTCTGATGGTGAAATTCTAGGCACTATTAGCCGGAAGAATCTCTCCCCTTCTGCATGTGTAATCATTTTGACATAGGGCAAAAAGAGGTATAACATATAAAAAACTACTTATATGTTATACCTCTTTTCTGATTGGAGATACACGCGTGTCAGATCGTCTAACTCTATGCACAGCCGACCACACCAACGAGGCGTTGGTACGTGCAGCAGAAGTTCATATTGCAGATGGTATTACGGCTACTCGGGTTGCCGAACTCTTTAAGGCACTGGCAGACCCAACGCGCGTGCGGATCGTCAGCCTGTTGGCTCATACAGAGCTATGTGTTGGCGATCTATGTTTGATCTTGGGCATGAGCCAGCCAGCCGTTTCGTACCAGTTACGTATCCTGCGTACCCTCCACATTGTCAATGCACGCAAAGAGGGCAAGCATGTCTTTTATCATCTTGCCGATGAGCACGTTCACCAGCTTTATCGTCAAGGGCTTGAGCATGTACAACATAATCAACATCATGGAGTGCAGGCGATTGATTCCATACAAATGGCAGCAGGATAGGATGCACAATTGCCCAAAACGATAATTTGTCTCATTCATATCAACAGATGTACATCTGTTTTTGGAATATTGCTGGGGAAATGAGTGATGCAGAAGGTACAACTAAACCTCGAACTGCTGTTGCCACAAATGTGTGAACAAGATAAGTGTATTGATCTGCTAACAGCGTGGCTTGCTGATGTGCGTGGCATCGAAAAAGCACACATTGTGCGTAAGAATGGCACGGCAGAGCTTTGCTTGCATTTTGACCCCAACCTTCTACCGTTATCCAGGCTTGAACGGCTTGCCCGGCAAGCAGGTGTTACTGTTACCGAACGATACCGTCACGAACAATTTGCCTTTGGTGGGATAGACGCAGCCGACAATGCACAGACGTTGCAAGATGCGCTGAATGCCCTACCGGGGATGTTGCATGCGAGCGTCAATTATGCCGCCGGATTAATTTTTGTTGCCTATGACAGCCACGTACTAACTCGTGAAGAAATCTTTGCCACAGTTCGTCGTATGGGTGCGCAGATATGGACGGATGGGACAGGTGCTTCTACTGCGCCCGTTCCTTCACTACCCGCTGTCCCCCTAGCAGAGCGCGCACCTGCTGAGGAAGCGGATGCTCATGAGCATGGTCACGATCATGGCAGTGCGCCATCGTTCCTGCCCCATTGGATGCAAGAACGGTGGACACTTTTGCTCGTGGGTATTGCTGGCTTTTTCTTGCTTTTCGGGTGGGTTGGCGAAACCTTTTTCGGCCTGCCTGCAACGGTGGCATGGTTCTGTTATCTGATGGCCTATGTTACAGGTGGTTATGACGTTGCCACGCACGCTATTCCAAGTCTTTTGCGTGGCAAGTTTGATACAGACA
>CAMPHP010000552.1 GCA_946885925.1 uncultured Litorilinea sp. | reverse complement strand
GATTAAGAAGATGTTGATAGCGCCGCCGCCAAACCAGACCGGCACTGTCAACGGCAGGAAGGTATCGAGCCAGCCGATGCGGTAAAAGAGAATGTAAAGCGGAATGAGCGTGACTTGGCTCGGCAACATGACCGATGCCAGGGTCGCCACAAACCAGAAATTGCGGCCTGGGAAGCGGATGCGTGCAAAGCCATAGGCGCATAACGACGAGGTGAGCAACGTACCCATCAGAACCGAGAGGGTAATGATGAGCGTGTTCATCGTCCACACATTGAACTGCGTCGCCGGATAGGTCCAGGCAGTGATGTAATTCTCCCACACAGCATCACGCGGCCAAAGCGTAGGCGGGAAGAGATAGACCTCCGGTTTGGTCTTTAGCGACGTAGCAACCATCCACCAAAGCGGCACAATCGAGAGTAGCGCAATGGCGATCAACAAAAAGTAAACGATCCCAGAGCGCACCGTCTTCTGCCATGCATGTGTCGCCCGTGCATGGCGTTGTGCAGGTTGCGCTGCACGCTGCTGCATGGTTGCACTCATTGTTTTACCTCATAATAGACATACGCATCAGAACCGCGGAAGATAAACAAGGTCAACCCCAGAATAATGGCAAAGAGCAGCCAAGCCATGGCCGCGGCCAGCCCCATCTGTAGCCACTTGAACGCTTTTTCGTAGAGATTCAGATTGTAAACGTACGTTGAAAAGAGCGGCCCACCCTGAGTTAGAATAAAGGGTGGTAAAAAGTATTGGAAGGTGAAGATCAAGCCAGTTACCAAATTGAAAAAGATGGTGGGAGAGAGCATAGGCAGCGTAATGCCCCAGAACTCTCGCCATTCATTCGCACCGTCGATCTTCGCTGCATCGTACAATTCCGGGGAGATACCCTGCAAACCTGCCAAAAAGATCACCATCGCCGGGCCAATGCTCCACAAGTTGAGCACCGCCAGCGAAGGCAGCGCCGTACTAGGCTCCGCCAACCAGCGCAATGTCGGCAGGCCAAGTTTTATCAGCGTGGCATTGACCAGCCCAAACTCTGGATTGAGCAGCCAGCCCCAGATAAAGACCATCGCAATGCCGGGCACAATCGTCGGCAGATAAAAAGCCGTGCGAAAGAAGCGGATGCCGGACAAGCGCTGATTGAGCAACAAAGCGGCACACAAACTGCCCACCAGCGTTAAGGGCAGTGACATCGCTGCATAGAGGAGCGTAATCCAAAGTGAATGTAACACGCGCAAATAGTCTTCGGTGAACATATCACGATAGTTACGCAAGCCAACAAAGGTGGGTTCTTTCAAGAGAGGGTAATCTGTGAGGCTGAGATAAAGCGAGGCGATCATAGGTCCAAAGGTCCACAAGATCAAGCCAAGAATCACGGGCATAATAAACAGATAGCCCGCAATGGTATCTCGCCAAAAAGCCTTACTGCGCCGGCGCGGCGCGCTCAGGCTGGGTGCGTGTGTACTCATCCTAACCTCTATCTAATGCCAAATCGGATCTTGCACCCTGCTTGGCAAACTAACCAACATCACCACAAAAGCATCATCACAAAACATTACAGCAAAAGCCATACAGCAAAAGCCATAAAGTGAAAGCAGATCGTACAGGCCATTTCCTACGCCTATACGATCTACTTTCAAATAAATCTAGGAAAGACTACTGTGCTGCACGGTCCAAACAAGCCTGGATTTCTGCATCTACCCCAGGGAAGACATCTGCTGCCGTCGCCTGGCCGCGGATAACCTGCTCCAATGCAGCCTTGATCGCGGCGTTGACCTGGCCCGTATAGAGGCTGCCACATTCCACTGGATAGTTGCGTGGCAGAATACCAAACTCCTGACCACCGACGAAGGCTTCTTTATAGTTCGCTGGTGGCGGTTCCAACTCGCCAAAAACTGGGCTCTCCGCCATTGACTTCAACAGAGGCATGGCCCGGTAGGTCCGCGCAAATGTCTCCTGGCCCTCTTCCGTAATGATGCTCTTGACAAAGTCCCAGGCTTCCTGCGGATGTTCGGTGCCTGCGCTGACAGCATAGCCAAAGGTCCCCATACCCGTAAAGCGGCCTTCTGGATGGCTTGGAATTACCTGCACATCCCAGTCAAATGCACCCGGCTCGATGCCATCGCGGAAGATACCAGCAAAGATGGGGATGCTCAACCAGGTGGCGCAGCGTTGGTTGATAAAGCAGTTGCCACCCAGGTCGCTACCCAAGGGAATTGCCACATCATGCTCAACCCACAAGTCGGCATACGCCTGTAGACCGGCCAACGATTCTTCTGTGCTCAAGGTGGATTGCGTACCATCTTCACTCAGCACATCACCGCCATAGCCACGGATCCAGGGCACGACATAGGCCCACCAGTCAAAGCCACCGGCAGAAGAGCCATCAGCGCCGATACCGACACATTTGACACCCTCATTGGCTTCTTGGACAGCCTTGCACTGTTCAATGAAATCATCCCAGGTCCAGTCAGCAGAAGGGGGTTCCAAGCCCGCATTCTCCCACATATCTACATTGTAGTAGACCTGTACATTGTCCAGAGAGAGAGGGATCATGTAGAGCCCGGGATTACCTTCAACACGTCCCAGACCTAAAATGCTTTCATAAACGTCGTCAATATCAACCTCGGTATCCACATCCGCCAAGGGCTGCATATCTAACAAAACACCCGCATCCACGAAGGGCGCAGTGTAGATGTCGGCAGTCAGCATTACGTCGGGCAGGTTGCCCGCTGCGGCCATAGTGAAGACCTTATCGGCGTAATCGGCTGCGCCAAACTCGACAGCCACGTCAATATTTGGATACTTCTCCTTGAATTTCTCTTCCATGAAGTTGTTGGCTGCCGTCGCATGATCGCCGCTGCTGGTATAAAAGCGCAGGGTCCAATCGCCATCGCTAGCAGCAGGCGCTCCGGCGTTACCGGAATCGCCAGTGGCCGCAGGTGCTGAACCAGGTGGTTGGTTTGGAACACAAGCTGATAGAACCAGCACAAGGATACCTAAAGCAACTACACTTAAGCGGGTGCGTCGTATTTGCTTACGCAATCCCATAGTCTTTCCTCCTCAATTCCTTGACATTCCTTTGGCAGAACAGCAATGTTGATAAAACAAATGGGGCAAATTGTAGGGCTGGATACTGGGGAAGGACAAGTCCAAACTTAGCCAACGTACAGCAAGAACAGGAAGCCAACGTAAGCCGAACCCGCTCATCCAGCGCTGCAACAAGCAGTGACTGCATAGTTAGCGTGTACAACCAAAGCAGATGAACAGATCCACCCTAGCTGACAGCGACCTACTTCATTCACTTGAACTTAGTACAAAAAATTACAGCCTCGATCTAGGAGTACAACTTACACAAGTAACGGACATCCGTAATAGACAGGAACGTGATGCGGACTGGCAAAGCTGTTTAGAAAGCACTTGGTTTATCGAGACGGCGCTTATGAAAATATCATAAGCATAATTTGTTGTCAACCGGACACGAGTGAGAATCGGATTGTTGTGAATTTCTCCATCCTTTTTTACACGGTTCTATAAATCAAATTTGATTTATAGAAAGTTAATTGGGTGGCTTGTCCAGCGGTGCTTCTACGGCGGTATATTCAGCGACAATGCGCGGGATGTAGCTGGTGATCAATTCTTGTACTCGCTGATAATGAGGAGAACGCACGACAAAGCCAACATGATGGCGCTTGTGCAATCTCCACACGAGTTCAGGGTCATCAAAGCCACCTGTATCAGGCCACTCTTGGCGAGCAAGCGAA
>CAMPHP010000551.1 GCA_946885925.1 uncultured Litorilinea sp. | reverse complement strand
GATGGCAACACCGGCGATGAGAAAGAGACTTTGCAGCGGACGCCGCCAAGAATGCCGCCATGCTAAACGGAAGATGGCGCGTGGGGATGCAGTTTGTGCCATGCCTATTGCCTGCCTAGTCGTTGCCAAGGCGGTCGCCATGTTGGGCGCGCCAGAGCTGGTCGCTCATAAGCTTGCCGTGAACGAGATGCAGCACGCGGTCTGCTTGTTGGGCGACCTCTGCTGCATGGGTTGCCATGAAAAGCGTCTTGCCCGCATCGCGGGTCAATTCCAAGAGCAAGCGCAAGACACTCTCCCCCGTCTCGTCATCCAGATTGCCCGTAGGTTCATCGGCCAAAATCAAGAGCGGGTCGTGCACCAGGGCGCGGGCAATGGCAACGCGCTGTTGCTCGCCACCACTAAGCCGGTCGGGGAAAGTTTGCAGCCGGTTCGCCAGCCCCACCCGTTCGAGCAGCGCCACTGCCTCATGCCGTCCATTGCCCCCTTTTCCTGCCAGTTCCAAGGGCAAGGTCACATTTTCGAGAACGGTCAGGGTAGGGATCAAGTTGAAGAATTGAAAGACAATGCCAATATGGTGACGGCGAAAGAGAGTGCGCTCTTGTTCACTTAGCGCGGTCAGTTGCACTGCTTGACTGCCAGTGTAGAGGGTGACATGACCATGAGTGGGGGCATCAATGCCGGAGATGAGGTTGAGCAGCGTGCTCTTGCCGCTCCCTGACTTGCCCACCAAGCAAACAAACTGGCCCGCTGCAAATTCCAAATCCAAGCTGTCGAGGATGAGGCGTGTCTGTCCCGCTTCGCTGTAGCTTTTACTCAACTGCTCCAAGCGGATGATGGGTTGCGGCGTGAAGGCTTCTGCCGGTAACCTCTCTGCAAGGTTGGGGGAATCCGCTATTTCTAATGACATACGTGTTTCCTAATGAGCCATTCCTAGCCATCTCTATGATACGCCAATGTTACAGCTACAGTATACGCTATAGCGGGCGTTCGTGAATCAAAGCACAAGTGTTGTTAGGATAAAACAAGGTGACCGGAGTATCTGTCGGGGATACGACAATGTGAGGGGGATGAATGGGCTAAAGAGCTGAAATTTTTAGTTATGGCAAGCTGCTCAGACAAAACGCTAACGTTTAGCTGACTTCCATCTAACAACGCGGGCGTAGAGTAGTAAATGTAGCGGCTAACAAAGTGGCCTGCAAGAAGGTTATGCATTGGTCAACCAGTCATCGTAGTACGATCGTGATTGAATTGGATTCTGTTCAATGGAGGTATGTACGATGAATGCTTTAAGTCGTTGGGAGCCCCTGCGAGAGATGCAAACTATGCGTTCAATGATGGATCGTTTGTTTGACGAACCTTTTATGAACGCACCGCAGCTTTGGTCGCAGCGCCCGGAGGGATTTCCTCTACCGCTAGATGTGATTGAGAAGGAGAATGAATACGTGGTCAAGGCTTCCATACCTGGTGTTGATCCAGACCAGGTCGAGATTACCTTGACGGATAATGTATTGACAATCAGAGGCGAGCTCCAGGAGGAGAGAGAAAGCGACGATGAAAGGGGCAATTATCATATTCGCGAGCGGCGCTATGGCACTTTCCTGCGCCAAGTCTCACTTCCTGTCCCAGTTAACGCAGAACAGGTGCAAGCCGAATATGAAAATGGTGTACTAACACTTCATCTGCCCAAGGCCGAGGCTGCGAAGCCCAAGAAGATTCAGGTGAGAAATATAATCAACCAAGAACGCAGTTCAGGCCAACTATCACAAGGCCAACAGGGTTCACAATCTCCGCAGGGATCGCCACAAGGATCGCGATCTCCGCAGGGATCTCCACAAGGATCACCACAGGGATCACCACAGGGATCACCACAGGGATCGCGATCTCCGCAGGGTAATCGGTAACTTGAGTCGCAACCATTAACTATGGCTGCATGAACGAGTGATCTGGCAGACGAGACATCTCCTCCTTTTATGGGATTTGCAGATTGTTTGTAGGTGATAAGGGGAGAGTAGGGCCAACCTCATCGTGAGGTTGGCCCTACTTCATTGGTGGGTATTTACGCGTGTGATGATGTAGCCGATGTGAGGTGCGTGCCATCGGCAATATAGAGTGGCTCTGGGCCAACATGCTTAATGCAAACATCGCCAGTGACCACGATGTTCGCGCCAAAATACACATCGCCCTGGACACAGAAACTTCTAGCTCCAACCAGCGAAGGCGCGCCTTGAGCAAAGCGCACACGTAGATCGCCGATCAACCCATAGTATTTCTCATCCAGCGTAACCAGGGGAGGAGTACTCAGCGATGGGGCTAGCCGCGGTATATAGGCATCATCCAGCATATAGACATCCGACCAGAGCAAGAGCAGGTCGTTAGTCTTCTTGACCGGGAC
This sequence comes from uncultured Litorilinea sp., assembly GCA_946885925.1. The sequence goes on along the minus strand of CAMPHP010000551.1, from coordinate 1,369 downwards.
AAAGCGGCTGCGTGGTACACGGAGGGCGCTTGCACCCTCGAACAGCCCAATGGCTGAACCCATTGCGGTCTCCAGTTGGTAGACACGCGGCGAACTGGGTTGGGTGGGGTCTACCGGCTTTTCGTTGCGAATGAGTGGCAGGTCGAGCAAGTTGTTATGTTCCGCCAGAAGTCGCTGGAGCGTGGGCAGGTGCAGCCAGAGGTTGTTGGTGTTGAAGTAGCGATAACGCTGGATGTCTTGGAAGAGTTCGGTTTCATCGGGAGGACACTGGGACGATTCGCGCAGGATCAACTGACCGTCGGCACGGCGAGCGAGATGTCCCCCTTTGCGATCCGCTTGCGTGCGGCTGGCGACTTCCATCAGGAATGGCAATTGTTCCTGGGCAAAGTAGCCGAGGATGGCCGGGTCGAGTACAGCACCCAAGTTATCGGCATTCGAGACAAAGAGATACTCATAGCCAGCATCCAACAAGCTGTCGAGCATGCCGCTGGTGACCAGTGAGGCATAGATGTCACCATGCCCAGGAGGGCACCACTCCTTGCTGGGGTCATCGGGCCAAACGGCAGGTTCCAGACTGTCTGCCCAAATTTTGGGATTTTCGCTTTGAATAAAGGCTAACTCTACGTCCTGTGCTAATTCTGGATACTCTTCCAGTGCTGCCATTGTTGCTGCGTGGGTGGTCGCACTGTTCATCAAGACCAAAGGCAAGCGAACACCAGTCGTTTGGCGCAGATGTAGAATCTGGCGAACGATAACATCCAAAAAGGTGAGTTCATCTTTGACTGGTAAAAGTGACTTTGGCCCATCCATCCCCATAGATGTGCCCAAGCCGCCATTGAGCTTGAGCACAACCGTACGCGCCAATGCCGCCTTCCCCGCTGCTATATGGGCAGGTGTCAACTCCTTGTAGTCGGGCAGGGAATCGACGGGACCAGCGGTTTCGCTGTCGATATAGCCAGTCGCACCTTGTAGCAACTGCTCATAATAGTGCTCGAAGAATTGAACCGCCAGTTCGGACAAACCGGCCTGTTGCATCTTCGCTGCAAAGGGCGCAAAGCGATCAGGGTGCTTAGGATTTGCGGTCATGATCTACCTCGATGTTGATAAAGCAACAGTGTCATCATTGACCTGTGCAAACTTGACCTGTGCAAAACGTGCGTCCACATCCATGAAATTATGAAGAATTTTTATTACCACCCAACAGCCGCTCCATCCTTGCGTGGGTCACTGCCCGCAATGAGCACACCTGTCGTTGGATTGCGCATAATAATTTGCCCGCCGCCAAAGCCGACCCGTCCATATCCATCAACTGGAATGAGCCGGTGGCCGCGGCGTGCTAGTTCTGCCAGGGTGCTAAAGCCAAAGCCTT
>CAMPHP010000550.1 GCA_946885925.1 uncultured Litorilinea sp. | reverse complement strand
ACCACTAACATTGCGGTAGACCAGAGTCTCCAAGTTGTATTTAGCAAACCGATGAACCCCGACACAGTGACGCTGAGTAGTAATATCGCAACACTTACGTTTACACCTGTATGGAACGCAGACTTTACGGTTGTTGACTACTCACACTCAAGCTTTGAACATAGCAGAACCTACGAATTATCGCTATCCGGTCAGGATCGTAACGGGATTGACCTGGGTACAGGCACTGCGCCTAATCCCTGGTCGTTGACAGCAACTACAGATAGCGTACCTCCCGGTGTAACCGTCACTGTGCCGGGGCAAGATTTACTCTCAGTACTGACGACATCGCCAATTGAGATCATGTTCAGCGAACCAGTACGCGCGACCAGCGTCACCTATTCAATTGAACCTTTTGTCCCAGGCTTGCTGCAATGGGATAGTGATGGCCGTCGGGCAACCTTCACGCATAACCGCTTCCAGGTAGGGCAGACTTATACATACTCCGTACTCACTGCAACAGATACCGGCGGTAATCCTTTACCGGCCCCTGTCGAACTCACCTTCACTGTAGGGAACACAACATATACGCACTTACCGCATATTGGGGAAGGGAACTAATCCAGGTTGATCTGGATGAACACATTTCCTAGTTGTCCCAGGGATCTTGAAACTTAGCCGAATCTCAGCCAAATGTTGGACTGATTTGCGACAAAACTCTCACTTAATAACCGCCCCATCTCGCTATGCTTACCACAGGCATATTGGGTATTCCCCCAAAGGAGGGCGGATATGGTTGAAGAATCGGGTCGCATTCAAAAAGAGAATAGCGGTCACGGTAGATATGTTGCATACACCCTCATCGTCGTCATCTTAATCGCCCAGAGTGTTTTGCTGATAATGCTGCCCAGGCCAGCAATTAGGGGGACAAGCAACCAAGTCACGTTGACGGGTGTACCATGGAACAAAACGGTGCCGATGTTTGAGACACTTGACGAAGTAGAAGCTCCTTTGCTCAAGCAATTCGCTGATGGTACTACCTGTACTAAACTCAGTGGTCCTACTGAAGCAGGCATCAAAGGGACTCGCATGAACTTTTACCTGCTCGAATGCGACGGGACAACAGGCTATGTCCATGCAAGACAGGTCCAGGAGTAATAATGAAGTTGCGAGTAGCCGCTAGTACGATCGCGGGCATGGGCCTTGTCCAAGCTATAGACAACTTGGCCGCGCGTTAACCTGGGAACATCTACTATAACCTACTATAACTATAACCTACTATAGAGGTCATGGGATTTGCCATCGTCGGGATAGTTCGCTTACTTGGCGGCGCTGACGAGTTCTTTCAACGCCTTGCCATTGTCCCTAAGCCACTGGTGCAGGACGAAGAGGTCAGTACCGATGCTGAAATCTTTAACGCCCATGTCCAGATATTCCTTGGCATCTTCGGGCTTACCGATCTCGGCGCGGGGGCGTATCCCCTTCTTAATGCATGTCTCGATTACGTACTTTTCAACTTCCTTGATCTCTGGAATGTTGCGCTGACCAGGCTTGCCAATATTCATACTATAATCGGACCCACCCCACTGCACCATATCCACGCCAGGAATGTCAAGAATTTCCTCTAACTGATCCACTGCGCTCTTCTTCTCGATCATCAACATCACCACCACATCGCGCAGATGATCCACATAGGCTTGGGTGCCGCCATAGCCCATATAAGTAAAGCGGCGCGTGCCAACCCCATGCATGCCGCCATCCGTCAGCGTATCAGGGCGAACAGCTTGTACACAACGGCGCGCCTCCTCAACGTTATGGCAATCGGCAAACAGCACCGACGTAAAGCCCGACCCGATGGCCTTCTGCGCCACAAACTGGTGGGTGTCGAAGTCCACCTTGATCATCATGCCAACATCCACCAGCTCGGCGGCGCGGCAAAGATTATCAAGATCATGCAATGTATAGGGGGCATACTCGGCTACAAATTCCACATAATCATACTGCCCTGTATGGCCGATGGCTTCCACGACCGAGGGCCAGGTGGAATGGATATGGGTCGAGAAGGTCGGCTCACCACTCTTGAGCTTCTCGCGCAGGATATTCTTCCGCATGCTTCTGCCTTTCAAATTGTTGGGTCATACTTCAAGAACATACTTCTATGGGATGAGGAGCAAAGCGTTCTAGCCTAGTGCATTAGGCGTGTGGTAAAGCCGCCATCAATGACTATATTTGCGCCGGTGATAAAGCCCGACTGTGGAGCAGCCAGAAATGTTACCAGATTGCCAATGTCCTCTGGGCGACCAATGCGTCCCAACGGGTGATAACCGTTGATGCGCTGCATGGCAGCCTCAGCATCGGGTTCCGTCGCCAGCCAACCAGCCAGCAAGGGTGTATCCATGAAACCAGGGCTAATGGTATTGACACGAATGCCATAGGGACCTAGCTCCTGGGCCAAACTGCGCCCCATGGCAAGCACCGCTCCTTTGGCGGCAGCATAGGCCGTCATGTTGGCAACGGTCATTTGGGCATGGACACTAGCGATGTTGATAATCGAGGCATCTCCCGCAGCTTTGAGAAGGGGTAAGGCTGTCCGCGTCACTAAGTAGACGCCCGTAGAATCTACCTTGAAGATACTGTTCCACTCTTCAAGCGTCGTCTCCTGAATACCTTTGAAAAGATTAAAGCCGGCGTTGTTGATCAAGATATGCAATGCGCGCGAGTGCAATGCAAGTGAGTGGAACATCGCTGTAACCGCGTGTGGATCTGATACATCAGCAACCAAGAAGTGGGCACGTCCGCCACTAGCTCGGATCGTTTCGGCGGTATCTTCGCCAGTGGCAGAATTCTTGTCGTTAACAAAGACCTCGGCCCCTGATGCAGCCAGCATTAGTGCACAACCTCGACCAATCCCTTCGCCCGCGCCTGTGACCAGGGCGACACGTCCATCCAGCCGCACATTCATCTTGTAGCTCCCTATTCGTACGGATCCTTGTAGGGGCTGCACCTTCATGCTCGCTCTGCTGGCTTGCTCCGCTCCAGAGCGGTATGGCATGAAGGTGCAGCCCCTACGAGTTTTATTGGTGGGTGGAAGTGAGTTTACACGTTTGGTCAGTCTAGCATCAATCCCAAGCGCGTGCAATTGGGCAGGGCGATTCTCAACCCTTAACCCCGTACTTCTCCACGGCATCCATATCCAACTCGACACCCAACCCTGGCCCTTGTGGCACCAGCGCAGAGCCATCGGCAAAGCGAATTGGCTCCACAATGAGATCGTTGCTGCGGATCTTCTCTCCTACCACATCACTGGAAAGGGTACACGCCTTGGCGGCCGCGGCTGAGTGCAAAATTGCGGCCTCGGAAATACCCAGCCCCACGCCAGAGCCATGCCAGACAGGAATCCCTGCCATCTCCGCAATGGCCGCGGTTTTGCTAAAGTTCACCATGCCATTGCCCAAGTTTAGATAATCGCACGCTTCTGCCTTGACAGCCTCAATCACGTCGCGACCATCGCCCAGGTGTAGCGCCAGCGGGAAGTGAATCTTGGCGCGCATGAGCCGGTACCATTCCAAATTGACTTTGGTAAAAGGGTCTTCAAAACATTGAACATTTTCATAATAAGGCTCTAGCCCGCGGCACATCGCATCCAAAACCGCAGGTCGCCACAAGCGCTGCATTGGGTCGATCACCACCTTGATCTGTGTCCCCACTGCCTCGCGAATTGCTGCCAACCGCTCTACAACCGGATCAGTATCGGTCGCCTTCATCTTCAGATAGCTATAGCCCT
>CAMPHP010000549.1 GCA_946885925.1 uncultured Litorilinea sp. | reverse complement strand
AGACACGTAGGGTACTCGCACCATCCACACGCGCAGCCTCTTCAAAATCCGCAGGAATTGTATAAAAGGTCTGGCGCATCATAAAGATGTAAAAGACGTTGACCAACCCAGGGATCATCAGCCCCGCAAACTCATTGACAAAGCCATGCCCTCCTTGCCCCATCCAGTTATTGCCACCTGCACCAGGAAAGCGCGCCATCATCACATAGGTGGGAATCCAAAAGACGATGCCTGGAATCATTAATGAACTGAGCAGATAGAGAAACGCGGCATCGCGCCCGCGGAACTTCAAACGCGCGAACACATAGCCCGCCAGCACAGCGACCGCGCCCGGCACAAGGATATACCAGGCAATTCGTATGAGCGTGTTCAAGACCCAACGCCACAGGGGCGCTAGCTTGGCAAAATCGGCCGAGAACAGAACCGTATAATTTTCCAGATAGAGCTTGTCAGGAATAGGCAGCCACGGATTGCGGTAAAAGCTCTCCATATCATTAAGCGAGCCGATCACGGCATAGACCATTGGATAGGCCATGATGATACTGCCGATGATTAAAAAGGCGTAGATGAAGATTTGTCCGGGTTGCATCCTTGCGCGCGTATTCATAAGCAATTCTTTCTTCTCTGTCGTCTTGCCACAATCTATCAAAACAGATCTAGAACTTCGCGATCACTTTGTCTACTCAGTCTGCCCGCGGTTCAGTAGACGCATGTTGGTGATGCTAAAGCCAAGCAGCACAATGGCTGTCACTATCGAACCCGCGGCCGCGAGTCCCAATCGAGTATTGACAAAAGCGTCGTTGTAAATTTGCAGCAACATGACGTTTGTCGTGTTGGATGGGCCACCGTTGGAGATCAACAGAACCGATTCAAAGATTTGGAAACTGGCGATCATGCTGGTCACAACGACAAAGATGATCATCGGGCGCAGGAGTGGCACGGTGATATAGCGCATTTGGTCCCACCAGCTCGCGCCATCAACCTTGGCGGCTTCGTAGATCTCACGATGGACACCTTGCAGTGCTGCCAAAAAGAGGACAACAGGCCCACCAAGACCGCGCCAAATTGAATACAAAATAATGAAAGCCCGCATCCAAGGGGTACTGATTGTCCAGATCACAATATCTTGGCCGAATGCCTTGAGGATCGCGTTAAAAATCCCATCGTAGGGTGAAATAAAAGCGAAAAAGACTTGGGCTGTGATAGCCGCAGAGGTTAGGGTAGGAATGTAAAACAAGGCGCGATAAAGCCCTCGACCAAAGACCTTTTCGTTCAACAACACGGCAATAAAAAAGGCCAATATTGTCTGAAAAACAAGGATGGTAACGGAAAAAAGTAGGGTATTAAAAAGAATCAGCGGGTATGGATGGTTGAGATAGGTGCGATAGTTAGCAAGCCCGACCCAAGTAGGTGGTTGATAGACACCACTCCAACTCGTAAAACTTACAGCAAGATTTGCCGCCACCGGGAAGATAAAAAAGAGCGAGTAATAGATCAGGATCGGGGTAAGGATGAGCCAACCCTCGACAGATTGGCGGTTGCGTTGACGCCAACGGCTGAAGCGCTCCGTCCAGGCAGCATCACGGGTGCTCAGGACGGTGGGTTTGGCGGTCAGACTCATTACAACATCTCCTCTATAACTGTACGTAAAAACTGTACGTAAGCGACCTCTGCATAAGCGTATGGCGCATTTGTATCTAGCCGCGTGCGTCACCATGACGCGTGACAGAATGGGAGCCGGAGACTTCCGGCTCCCATTCACGGTTGAGCAATAGCGTTAGGCAGCCGCTTGCATCACAGCGTCCACCTGTTGCTGCGCCTGATCCATCAGGGAAGGAATTGCTTCCTCTGTGCTGAGCAACTTGGTGATCAAATCATTATAGACAGCCCAAATTTTTTGGGGATCCTTGCGCCACTGGGGCAACACACCCAAATCGGCATTGAGCAACATATCGATAAAGCTGATGTTGGCTTCTTCTGTGTTTTCCCGCAATGCCTCCAACGCTGTGCGTGTGGAAGGCAGACGCCCTAAGACTGGATAGATCAGCGCCTGGACATCATCCTGCTGCAATGCAGTGCAGAAATAAGCCGCTTCCTCTGGGTAGTCTGTATCGGAGAGGACTGAAACAACCACATTCCCCACAACGCCCGTGGCATTTACGCCGTCTTCATCGGGGATGGGAATCGGGGAGTACATTGCGTTCTCTAATCCACCATCTTTAGCTGTCTTAACATGCCACGAACCAGCAATCTGATAGGCGGATTTGCCCTGGAATAGTTGAGAATAGACCTGTCCTTCATCCGGATTAAAGCTCAATCCTGGAGGCGCAAAACGATGGATCTCGCGCAGGAATGAGAGCACCTTTTCGCTCGCCGGGTTGTTGAACCAGGGATATACATCTTCTTCTTTGGCAAGTTCAGCCTGTGCTGTCTTGTGGTAAACGGCAAAGCGCAGAATACCGCCAATCAGGAAGCCGACCGGCCCTTGTAGTGTATAGCCGAAATATTCACCATCGCCAGCCGTGGTAATCTGCTCGGCTTGAGCCAACAGTTCACTCCACGTCGCAGGTGGCGTATTGGGATCAAGCCCAGCCTGTTCAATCACATTGGGGTTGCGTTCAAAGCCAAAGCAGCCGGTAAACTGTGAGACACCATAGATCTTGCCATCATAGAGGGCAGCAGCGTAAGTGCCTGGGATCATGTTATCTTTTACTTCGGCTAGGAAATCATCCAGCGGCAAGAATGCACCTTCAATGGCATAAGGCTGGATGTAATTCTCACCCACGATCAAATCGGGCGCGGTGCCACCCAACATCGCCGTAACCAAGTTCTGTCGCAACACCTCATCCCAGCCCATATCCACATACTCAAGCGTAGCATCCGGATATCGTTCATTGAAATGGGCCAGTACAGCGTCTCGGTACGAAGCCTCTGCCTCAGCAGTCGCTGGATTAAAGCCCGCGTTCAACCATCCTACCAGTTGTGCACCTGCCGCCGCTGGAGCATCAGCCGATTCTGCCGTTGCAGGGGCAGCGGATGGTTCTGTTGCTGGCGCACATGCGGCCAGTGCAGCACTTCCCATTGCCACACCAGACCACATGAGAAATTTACGACGTGAAAGTCGATCTGCACTCATTAGGATCCTTCCTTCTTCGATAGTGATTCGATAGTTAGCGGAAACCGTAGTTAGTGGAAACCCTATTCGTTGATGTTATTCGTTGATATAGAGAGAACACTTTACAGATAGAACACAAGCGATATGGATGGGCTACGCGAGCGGTGATCGCAGGTACACTGCGCGACACAACAAGCACGAAGCAATCCTCCGAACTCGTTCCACATAGGTAACTTCTGCAAAACTAAAATGGATAAACCAACGTGAATAAGGGCGAATGGCGATTGTAATCTGATGTAATCTGAGGATTCGAGCAGACATTCTGACAGCTTTGGTGTAACGACAAACAGAGTGCGAAATGGCAGATAGCACAAACTGCCAGGGGAGCACGACTCAATTGGTCATCTTGGCAAAATCGTGATGTCAACACTACAAAATACAGGCTATTTTGAGTATAGCACTCTATATTTTGCAGCGCAACCTACCTGGGGGCAAAGATGCAGGACTACGCAAAAGTCTAGGATAGCTGTCATTCCTCCTGCGTCGGAATGATGCGCACCCGATCCCCAAAAACTTTGCGTAACCTTCAGATTAAGGTCAAAATAGGGTTAAATGTAACCTATACAGGCCAGATGGCTGAAGTTTCCTTGTGTACT
>CAMPHP010000548.1 GCA_946885925.1 uncultured Litorilinea sp. | reverse complement strand
GAACATTGCAGGGGCAATAAAAAGATAGCCCAGTGGATTGTTGCGTTGTTTTTCCCCGCGCTTTGCTCGTATCCCGCGCCATAACGCTGCGGGCGAACGCTGGCCCGTTAAGGACTCAGATGTTTGTGTCGCCATGAGCATTCTCCTATTTCATAGCTCACTGATTGCGCTCTTAGCAGAGACAGCACAGTGTGCTGTCTCTGCTATTTAGTCCAAGGTTAGCGCAGTTTATCGATCTCGGCCTGCATCTCGGCTAACGCACTGGTCATAGCCTCTTCCGCGCTCAGGTTATTGGCTGGATCCAATGCCTTTTCAATCCACGGTGTAGCGACCGTGGTCTGAATCTGCCAGTAGAGGTTGGCGGGGAAAGGAACTGAATTACGCACCAACTCGATTCCCTCTACCTGCCATGCTTGGGCCTCATCCGGGGCGACGAACTCATCGTAGGTATATTGGTAGGCTGGCTTCGCCGCCACGGTGGCAATCTGTTGGCCGGTTGCCTTGTTGGTTGGGCCAAACCACCAGAGCAAGAAGTCCATCATGCCCTGGGGATTCGACGCGCCTTGCAAAACGACACTGCCATTCAGCCAGAAAGGCGCACCCGCCTTCGGGTCATCCTTTTCGCGGCGGATATTCACACCTGTGGTCGCCGCTTCCACGCCAAAGGTCTGTTGGGCCAAGGTACCATGCACGTCATAGGAGGAGAGAATGGCGGTACCACCCTTGAGCCAGTTGCCAAAGCTCTCGGTGTGGACTGACGGCATCAACTCGGCAGCGACCATCTCTTGCAGCCATTGCAGCGCGGCAATAGATTCTTCGCCAGTCCAGTTAACCAAACCGTCATCAGTTAACGGTGTATCGGTTGCACCCCAAATCATGGCAACATGGTCACAAAGTGGGGACGAGGCGACATCATAAGGTGTCAATTCCGGAGAGGTTTCTTTGATCTTCTCTGCGGCGGCGCGCACTTCGTCCCAGGTCTGGGGAGCTTCCACGCCAGCAGTTTCAAGCGGCTCCCAGAACCAACCCAGGGCCACGCTACCCACGTTGCCGGGGATTGTGTATTGTTTGCCCTCATACTTGCTGGCTTCAAGCACGGAAGGAATGATCGCGGGGACTACCTTGTCGGCATCCGCTATGCTAGAGACCGCAATCAGGTCATCCAATGGCTGGATCAGCCCGCGGCTTGCCCAACTGGCAAGATCCCACGGGCCAGCGATGACAGAGAAGCCATCCCAAATCAGATCACCTGCGGCAATAGCTGCTTGGATTTTGGTGTCGGCGGTTCCGGCAGGCTCATCAAGGACAATCTTCTGTTCTTGCTCGGCATTCCACGCTTCGGCAGCAGCATCTGCCGCATAGGCGCTACGAATGTCCGGGCGCACCAAGAAGTTGATCTCTTGGGCACCTTCCGCTGCGGGAGCAGCGCCATCACTACCGGCATCAGGAGCAGCACTGGGGCCACAAGCCGCCAACAACGCGACCAGGGAAACACCACCAGTTGCTTGCAAGAACTGGCGACGGCTTAGGCCGTGCCCATTCAAACTTTGCTTCATTTGGTTCTCCACTAGAAATTGTAAAACTCTGAGATTGTGAAAGAAAGACAACAAACGGATTGCCCAGCACCACAAGCAGCTTGCGTAGCTCCCTACGCAGATAGTACGCGGATATGATGTTTGGCAATTATGAACGACTCACACGCGCCAGCAGATCAGCGGGCGATATGGAGTCAGTAACACCCTTGAATCGTTCGGCCCCGGCTGGTGTGGGTGGCACCGCGCGGCCGATTTGTGTGTAGAACTCGTTACGAGCGCGGCGAGTGGGCAGGGAGGATTTGGCCCATTCGCTTTGATAGCCCAAGCCTGCGCGCCGCTGCATGACGGTATGCCCATAGATGAAATAGGCCCCATCGATAAAGTCAGCAATAACTGGCTGAAGTTCGGGCGCGCTAAAGTCATCCACCAGCTTTTGTCCAAAGCTGTTCATCTCCGTGCCGATGTTGAGCGGGAGATCTAGCTGGCGCGCCAGTGCCACCACTTCGTACAGTTTCCTGACCTTGAGTTCGCGCGTGGCAGGATCTTTGATGTTCCAATTGCGGTCAGGCACGATATTGAGTGCGACCGCACCCTTGCCAACAAGCAGGTCGAGCAGATCCTCAATGCGTTCCTCGCCGGAAGTCGTCCCATCTAGCCACGCGGCGCAAGGGAGCGCATCGCAGGCGAGAATCATGGCATGGAGTTTGTCGATTGGGGGAAAGCTCTTCTCACCAGGCTGGATATATCCGACCCCACCCTTTTTCATCAACCGAGAACGAATCAAGTTCTGGAAGCCTGCAATATCCTGCATAGCACTTGCCACTTGTTCTTCGCCCATCTGCAAACGGCTAGCCCAGAAGCGCGCTTGATCGGCATCTGAAGGAAAGCGCCGGGCTGCTGCCAACAGATAGGCGGCGACGATATGGCGCTCCGTGGCGTTATCTGCCGGTGTCAATGGCAGAACATCCTCCACGTAATCAATCGTAACAGGATGGAGATAGGCGTTTACCCGCTCCACCAATCCGAGGTTGCGCTCTGCTGACTGGCCGCGCAGTTCGCGCAGTAAAGCGGCGGCTTCGGGCGTGACCTGGCTGGTGGTAAAGCCGATGCCCATGTGATAGAGCACACCTGGCTCTCCGGGTGAGTTCATTTCGTATTGGGCAAACTCAGGCAAATAGACACGCGTCTCAATGCCTGTGCTGCCTCGCACCCCTGTCAGTTCGCATGCATCGAGGAACTCATCCACGCCATCCAACACATCAAAGTCGACAATGCCCATCAACGCATAGCCCTGCTTGCGTCCCAACCATGCCAGCGATGTGGGCGAATGCCCATAGGCATTGTAGGAAAAGAAGGTGTGACAGTGCATATTTGCCACATCGGCAGGGGCAGGCGCGTCGGGCTGCCTCTCCAGTAACTTGTTCAAGGCGTGGCTGCGCAATGCAGGACGGAAGTCGTTAAGTTGTGCTTCAAAGTCGCTGATGGACAGCGTAAAGCTCATGGTTGGGTATCCCTCAGATTCTTGCTATGACCAAAAGTCCCTACTGGAATCCACCTGATGTAGCGCGCAGCCCGCGCTCCTTGCGGATCTTCTCTTCATAACCACTGGCCCAGTAAGCGGCAATCGGGTCTACTGGCACGCCCATCTCCGTACGCACCTGTGCCAGAAGCGGGCGAACATCATTGCGAAACGCCTCGGTCAGAATGCGGTGTGCGCCCAAGACATCACCCTGCGCTTGTGCCTCTGCCAGCTTGGCGCGCGGCACGAGTTGAGCCTTGGCATAAGCTTCCTGGCAGTTGAGTACCGACAGAATCATGGAGGCCATCTTGCCTTCGACATTGTGCGATTGGTCGATCATATAGGCGATCTTCTGCGCCGTATTGCGCACAGTGTCGTCATTGCTCTGTTCCGCCGAGACCAATTCGTGGTAGATGAGAAAGAGTTCGTAGGGATTTACACTGCCAACAATCAGATCGTCATCGGCATATTTGCGGTTGTTGAAATGGAAGCCGCCCAACTTACCTTCATCTAAAAGGAAAGCCACGATTTGCTCAATGTTGACACCAGCGGCATGGTGTCCCAAGTCCACCAATACCTGGGCCTGGGGGCCAAACTTCACAGACCAGGCATAGGCTGTGCCCCAATCGGGAATATCGGTGCTGTAAAAGGCTGGCTCAAAGAATTTGTATTCGATCAACATACGCCCGTCTTGGGGCAAATTGTCATAGACAATCTTGAG
>CAMPHP010000547.1 GCA_946885925.1 uncultured Litorilinea sp. | reverse complement strand
TGGATTTGAAACATATTGTCCTCACGCACGGCCATCGTTCGCATCTGGGGGGTCTCGCCGCGCTCCAACAACTGAGCGGAGCCACGGTCTACGCGCACGAATGGGAGGCCGATATCATCAGTGGCGATCGTAAAGCGCAAGGAGTAACGCTACGGCCAATGCATCCCCTGCATACGTGGATGCGGGTCTATCCGCTCCAACTGGGGCTAACTCTGGGCCTAGGCCCCCATGTTCCCTGCCCCGTAGACTGCCTGGTTGCTGATGGCGACCGTATCGGCCCGCTCCAGGTACTGCACTGCCCAGGCCACTCACCGGGTCATCTGGCCTTTACCTGGCCAGAGAGGCGAGTGCTCTTTGCAGGTGATGCGCTTGCTACCTGGCCGGTGTTATCACCGGGTTGGCCTGCCTTCAACCTGAATCCACAGCAGCACCGGCGTTCACTTCGCCGCATGGCCGAGTTTGACGCAGAGGTTGTGGCGGTCGGACATGGCGAACCACTGACTGCAGATGGCGCAGCCTATGTCCACGCATTAGCCAGTGCGGCCTGACAATAAGTAATCGCGCGTATCACATCATTACCACCAATATACATACGCCAAGTAGCAGTGCTTATCTACCGGGTAGTGGCATGTACCTCGGCTGGCGCACAGTTGTGCCTTTAAGATTTCTGCATTAATGATTTGCAGCAGCAACCAACGAGGCACATTCTTGCACCACCTCTTCTAACCTAGCAAGGGCATGGTGGAGTGCGGCAGGATCAGCGGAGAGAGCGGCAAATATAGCATCTACACGGGACTGTAAATCAGCGGGCGTGCGTGGGAAGGTAACAGCCAATGCCACCGCACCCTTCTCGTTCATCAGGTATTGGTGATTGAGGGCGAAGAGTGTCTGCATAAGACAGGCCACGGCACGGAAGCAGCAACCTGCGACATAGCTGACATCACCGCGCGCCACAGCCTTGTGCGCCACGTTTAGAGAAAACTGGACTTCCCACCAGAACTTATCAACGGTCGCTTGGCGCAGCGCAGATGGATAGGGGCAAGTCTTGGCCTTGAGCGCGGCCAATGCGCCGGTGGGATCCCACAGCAGTTGGCAGTGGGCAATCTCGGCCATATAAATAGAAGTGACAAACCCGTGGGGATGACCGGGCTGGTAGGCGATCTCAAGATGCCCGGCACAGCACTCATCGATAATCTTTGTGACCTTTGCAAGGTCACGGTAAAGAAAATCGGTGGGCACTCCCTGTATCGTGAGCCAACCACCACCGTTGATCCACGGTCCCCACCCACCAAGTGGCGTGATTAGATCGGAGCGGTGCATGTCATCCAGATCTGTGGCGATTTGGCGTAATGACTCTAGATCGGGTGGTGTGGATGGAGCATAGTAGAGACCCAGGTCAATGTCCGAGGTGGTGGTATGGGTGCCGCGTGCGCGTGAACCACCGAGGACAATCCCCACCAGCCCCGCCACTTGCTGTAAACGTTGGACAATATATTCAACGTGGCTTTGATCGTCCATCGATGATTCCCAAGTGTTGCATGGTAGACACTAAAATTATAGAGGCTAAAGCTGAAGGAGCGTTTCCGCAACTACAATCGAGTACTGCCAGCCATCGTCGTGATCTTCCACGCTCCACGCGGCAGATAATAGGGAGTGGGCGATGGCACAAGCAAGGAGACGCTCGCGATCTAGCTGCAAATGCTCAACCAAAATCGCTACCCGCCGCGCTTGCACCTGGACCAGATTCGGCCATTGCAACAAACCAGGCCACGGATTGAGCAGCAGAGGCCCTACTTCATACGCGGGTTCACCAGCAACCCCCTTGGGATCGATAGCAAGATAGGGTGCCCGCGTTGAGGTCAGCATGTTCTCGTGGTGCAAGTCGCCGTGAAGGAGCACAGGCGGTGGCGCGCTGGCGAATAGCTCACGGTAGAGAGCTTCGGCCCGCTCGACAAGGGGAGCGGGTAGCGGTCCTGTTCCCCCATCAAAACGATCGCGCAGCCGTTGCAGCCCCTCCGCCCATTCCTCGACTGTGGTAAACGTGTGGTCCGCTGGCAGCGGTCGCCACAGTTTGCTCATCACGTCGGCAGCAATACGGGTTGCTTCTTCGTCATCAGGCAGCAGGGTAAGACGCTCGCCAGGAAGGACACGCTCTAAAAGCATAAAACCCTCATCCAAGTCGGCCTCCAACAATTGCACAGAGCCACTGCCATCGTAATGACGCAATGCAAGAATTTGGTCTTGCGCCTCACCCTCTGGGGCGCTTAGTTTCATCACCGCGGGCGTACCATCGCGCCGGGTGACGGCGATCACATAGTTGTAGGAAAGGTCAAAGGGTTCGCCCAGCGTTAATTCGTAACGTTCGGCAAGCCTATTGATACGCTCCGGAAGGGTGTCGAGCCACAATGCACCCTCATCGCCAAATACACCGAGGATGGTCCGGACAAAAGTTGCGGGTAACGGTTTCATCTTTGGCTTACTTGTCTATTTGCCTAATCTGCTTACGGCTTAATGACCAAAGGTTGATCAGTAAAACGGAGGACAATATCTTCGGCAGTTTCGATGGGACGTTCTTCTGGCACAAAATGCCCGGTATAGGCATAGACCTTGAGCAGCGCATTGGGCAGGGTGGCGCGCAATCGCTCGGCCACATTGATGGCGAAAAAGGGGTCTTCATCTCCCCACAACACCAGCGATGGACAGGTAATCTGCGGCAGCATTTCCTCGACTTCAGCATAGTTGGCCTGTAGATTCGCCAAGCTACGCTGAAAGATGTGGCGAGTTAATTTGATGCTTGGGAGGGTCAGATGGCGGCGGAACTCCTTCCAACGCGATTCCTCCTTGTTCTGAGTCGCTGATTCATAGAGCATGCGCAATCCCATGCGGTTGCCCGCCATGCTCCAGAAAAGTAGGTTATTGATCCCCGGCACTCTGGCAAGCCGTAAGGGTAGGGGGACATAGGTATCTGTAAAGAGGTTGCCGGAGGAGAGTACAAGTCCGCGCACATGGAGTTCGGGGTAGAGTCGCATGAGCGTTACAGCGACAGGAGCACCAAAGTCATGACCGCCTAGATAGAAGCTTTTGATCTGGAGATAGCTCAACAGCCCACCGATTGCTTTGGCTTGCTCCTCTAGGTAAAAATTCTCTCCGGGTGGATCGGACGCGCCAAAGCCCATCAGATCGGGAATAATTACCCGGAAGCGGCTGGCAACCTTCACTCCCACCTTTTGCCAACTTTGGGAAGAACCAGGGATGCCATGTAGAAGCAGGAGGGGATCACCGTCACCCCCCATCAGAAAGCTAAGACCGGCTCCACGCCGCCGGTGTAAACGTTCGTCCATCATTTCTCCACTAGTGCGCTGCCTAGGCAAACGTTTGGTTCCGGCATTCTACCACAGCATATCCCGCCACCCCATGCATTTGTATCAAGACAAAAGTATCTAACTTCAGTTTGCCAATCATGCGCCGTTTACTATACACTGTATCTGAATAGCTGCTCAGATACTCAGAGATAGATTCAGAGGGATTCTAATTATGTCGAACCGTCATGTAACCCATGATGTCAATGGAGCGATGGATTCCAATGTGCTCTTTGATGTGGTCGAGATTTTCAAATCGCTCAGTGACCCCACGCGCGCGCAGTTGGTCTTTCTCTTGACCGAACAAGAATATAGCGTGAATGACCTTGCCGCAATTGTGGAAGTCTCAGCGTCGGCAGTCTCCCACCACTTGGCGAAGTTGCGCGCGGAGATGGTCAGATCCATCCGCGTCGCCCAGCC
>CAMPHP010000546.1 GCA_946885925.1 uncultured Litorilinea sp. | reverse complement strand
GTAGATCATGACCAACTTTCCAAGCACAAAACGAGCGACACCTGTTGACTAGGTGTCGCTCGTTTTGTGCTTCTCACTTCTAAGAATATGACCAGTAGGTTTGCGCAGCATCCACTTGATTGTTAGATAAGCGATGGCACAGACCAGCCCCCTCGTGGGGGCTTTCCCTGTTTGCCGGAGGCTTTAACCTACGGTCGTATGCGAACGCTAAAAAGTCGTATGCAACTCTTGCACCTGGCCTGTCGCCGCCGAGCGGTAGGCAGCGTCAAAGATCTCAATGACATGGCGGGCATGTTCAGCAGTGGCAAGCGTAGGAATATCCTCGCGCACCCAATCCACCAGTTGCATTACATCCTCATAGACATGGGCTTCTTCCATCCCCCGGTGCGCCCCTACCACATGGGGCAATGCCGCAGCATAATCATAAGCGAGTGCATCTTCCTGCCGTGGATAGGCAATCACCTCGCCATTCAGCGTAGGGCCGTTAATGACCCCTTTCGTACCAAAGATGAGAGGGCGACCCAAATTAGGGATATTGCCCGCTGCCACACCATAGACATAGGCAAAGAACGCATCACCAAAATCCAACACCATCATGGTTTGGTCATCCATGTCAGTTGGAAGCATTTCGCCGCGGAACTCCCGCTCATGCAAGCGCACGCCCGACATGGCAGTTACGCGCTTGGCTGGCCCAACCACGCCCGTTAATGCGTGGAGTCCATACACAGTCATATCATAAAGCGGCCCGCCACCTGGACGGCGAAAATACCAGGCCGGATTGATATTGGTCAACGGATCATCACCAAGGCGCACACTCGTTTCTTGCTCGTGATAACGTCCAAAGGCCGAACCCGTAATAGCCCAGGTCAGCCTTCCCAACGCCCCTTCCTGCACAAGTTCTTTGATACGTTGCAGCCGTGGGTTAATCAACTCCCCTGGCGAGGCAACAAGTTTTACCCCGCGCGCCTTGGCACGCGCGATCAGATCATCGGCCTCGGCTACGGTGGTGGTCATGCTCTTGTTAAAGTGGACATGCAGCCCCGCTTCAACCGCCTTCACGCCCTGCTCATAATGATAGCCAATCGGTGAGGCGATGCTGACTGCATCCAACCCACCCGCCGCCAACATGCTTTCCATATCGGCATAGGCAGCAGGCACGCCAAACTTCGCCGCTGCTGCCTGGGCGCGCTCAACAACCGGATCGCAGACAGCCACCACACGCACCCGGTCTTGTACGTCTTCCATCGTTAAGTGGGGCAATAGCCCGCGCAGCGTAATACTACCCGTTCCGACAATTCCCAAGCGTACAATCTCGTTCATGCTTTGCTATCCCAATTGTTTTGCCATCTGGATAATTTGTTCAAACTCACCAGCCACAAGCCACTTGCCATAATTCGGGTGTTCAGCCAAATTTGCCCACGCAGCCCACGGTTCTTTCATGCGCCACCCCTTCACCTGTGCCGCCACCAAAGCACGCTCGGCCGCGATAAATCTCTCTAAGGTAGCTTTGTCCCACGTTGGCATTGCTTGCGCCACTGCTGCCAAACGCTGAACAATCAAATCCGCATAGCGCTTGCCCAACTCGGGTGATGATCCATCGCGGATGCGCCCGTCGCGCCCATACTCCGGGTCATCATCAATACGGTTCAGCGCAACAAGATCCGGCTGCAAATACCAAAGCAATGAGGTCTCGCCAATCCCTGCGTGGTCGCCCAAATAGCCAGCATCATGCGCCAGCCAATACTCCGGCGTGCCTAGAATGGGAATCTGCAACCGTTCCGCCATACGTGCAGCAGTCTCACGTACAACGATCTGCTGATTATGACCATAATGGCCTGTCAGCATGATGATCGCTCGGAAGCCCTGGCGGTGCAATTCATAGAGAAGTTGCTCTAACCACGGTCGCAGCAGATAATTCTCCCAGGCGATTTCTGGCTCCATCACCACCGTAGCAGGCTTGTCCAACCCGCCCATGCCACCATAAAGTGGTGGATGGACAACGCCACCTCCCAGCTGTAAAGCCGACCTCACACATAGCGCATGGGCCTTGATTGCGTCCAGTCCCAGCGCGTTGTGTTCGCCATGCCATTCTACTGTGCCCAATGGCAGGAAGCAGACAGGCAGGCTGGCTTGCGCCGCACGAAATTCGGCAGGCAGCATCAACTCCCACTGTACCTGGCTTTTGGTAAGTGGCACCATAGACACGTTATCCTTTCACTGCACCTGCGGCTAAACCCTGCACCACGAAACGCTGGCCCAGGTAATAGAGCACCATGACCGGCACTGCTGCCGCCACCGACCCCGCCATAATCAGCCCCCAGCGGAAAACATCACCCGTAATCAGATAGCTAACTGCCACGGGTACAGTCTGCTTGTCCGGAGAGGTGATAAAGATCAGCGCCAACAACAGCTCATTCCATGCGCCGGTAAAAGTAAAGACACTCACAGCAATCAGCCCCGGTGCGACCAAAGGCATTACCACACGAAAAAGCGCGCCTAGGCGCGTCGCGCCATCAATCAGCGCGGCCTCTTCCAGGTCAGCCGGAATGCTGCGGAAATAGCCCATCAACAGCCATGTGCTCAAGGGTGTGGCAAAGGTGAGATAGACAAAAATCAATCCATGCAGCGTGTTCCCCAAATTCAAACGCGCAATAATCACCGAAAGTGGAATAAAAAGCAGCGCCGAGGGTGTCAGATAGGCAAAGAGAATAATACGCCCTAATGTATCGCGGAAACGATACTTCAGGCGCACCAAGCTATAGGCAGCGAGAGAGCTTATAAAGACAGAAACCGCTGTCGAGGCTCCAGCCACAATCAAGCTATTACGAATATTCTTCAAGAATCCCATCTCGCCAAAGAGCTCAATATAGTTACTGAGCGTAGGATTCAACGGCAAGATCGACGGTGTGCGATAGATGTCGCGCGGGATCTTGAGCGAGATAATGAGCATGTAGTAGATGGGGAAGATGATGATCACAGCGAGCAAGACGAGCAGGCTGTAATAGAGGATCTTTTGCCCTGTAGATGTTCGATTCAACATTAGCCTAGTCCTCCTGCAACATCTTGGCGGTGATGAGCACCATCATGACAAAGAAGGGCAGCATCGAAACCGACACCGCAGATGCCTGGCCGATGCGTAAATTCTGCATCCCGAAATAGGCCAAGACCGGGAAGGTCATCGTGGCATTCGACGGTCCCCCCTGCGTTAGCAGCCAGACTGCCTCAAAGCTATTGGTTGTCGAAATCGTGGAGACCAGCACGACCACCAAAAGAACATGGCGAATGCTGGGCAAAGTAATATGACGGAAGCGATGCCATGCCCCCCCACCGTCAATCGCCGCAGCCTCATACAATTCGGGCGGCACCGTTTGCAGCGCAGCCAGGAACGAGATCACCCAAAACGGGAACCCACGCCAGAAGCTTGCAAAGACCACACTCGGCATTGCCAACGCTTTGGAGCTAAGAAAGTCAATATGGCTATCGAACAAGCCTGTATTGAGAAGCATTAAGTTAAAGGCTCCACCCTGGGGTGCATAGAGCAGTTTCCAGGTGATGAAAGCCACAAAGCCAGGCATAGCCCACGGCAACAAGATCAACCCGCGCCAAAATTGGCGGGCACGAATCGCCTGGTTTAAGAGTAACGCAATGCCCAACCCAAAGACGAACTTAAGCACCTGGACACTGATCACCAGCACAATTGTATTGCGTACGGTAGCTTGAAAATCGATCCAGTTGAATAGATAGTGGTAATTTGCAAAACCGATAAATGTGCCAGTGCGG
>CAMPHP010000545.1 GCA_946885925.1 uncultured Litorilinea sp. | reverse complement strand
ATACGACTCCCGTGGCAGCGAAGGGAGCCAAGGGCGACCGGAAGGGAGGGGAGGAAAAGCGTTCGCAGAAGCAGCCAAAGGGGAACGAACCTAAGCTCAAGCCTATCCGCATTGACCTAGATGGCATTGAGCAGCGGGTGCTTGCTTTCCCTGTACCTGATGGGCGCTATGGTCAGATCGCAGGTGTATCCAAGAAAGCAATCTTCACAGTCTATCCCATTCAGGGGCAGCTTGATGATGGGCATGATTGGGAAGATGAAGAAGAGGAGTCGGGTACACTGCGTGCGTATGACTTCAAAGAGTATAAGAGCGAGACTCTGGCCGAGAATGTGATCTCCTTTGAGATTTCCACCAATCAAAAGAAACTGATCTATTGGGGCCGGGGACAACTGCGTGTGATCAACGCTGGCGAGAAAGCGCCTGGTGGTGGCGGATCATCGCGCAAGAGCGGTTGGCTTAATTTGGGCCGCGTCAAGGTATCAGTCGCGCCACAAAGCGAATGGGAGCAGATGTTTCGCGAGGCATGGCGGCTCCAACGTGACCATTTCTGGACCGAGGATATGGCTGAGGTCGATTGGCAAACTGTCTACCATCGCTACTTTGCACTGATTCCGCGCATTAGCACGCGCGGCGAGTTTAGCGACTTGGTGTGGGAGATGCAGGGCGAGTTGGGTACTAGCCACGCCTATGAGTTCGGCGGTGATTATCGCTCACGTCCCTATTATGGTCAGGGATTCCTCGGTGCGGATTTCACCTGGGATGAGGCTGCCGGAGGGTATCGCGTGGGTAAACTGATATTGGGCGACGCATGGGATGCGAAGACCCATTCGCCGCTGGCAGCACCTGGCGTGGATGTTCAGCCAGGGGATGTACTGATTGCCATCAATGGTCAGGCTCTAGACGCCACGACCGGCCCCTCGCAACTGCTCGTCAACCAGGCTGGAAACGAAGTGCTGCTGACCCTGCTAGCGCGCCCAGGCACGAAAGCCACGGAGCAAGGTTCCGCCAAGCCTGAAACTGTCACCGATCTGTTGCTAAAAGAGAGTGCTACGGAGGATGTGGCAGAGAGCACCCCAGAGAATCAGGGTGAGGCAGATGCCGCGAGTGAGGGAAAGCAACCCACTGAGGTTGAAACGCCGCTGCCCGATGCTGCCCCACCAGTGGGGGGCGCTCCCTCGTCACCTTCGCTCCGTACTGTCGTGGTCAAGGTGATTGGCAATGAGGCCCCGGCGCGCTATCGTCAATGGGTTGATGAGAACCGGCGCAAAGTCCATACTGCTACAGATGGCAAGATAGGCTATGTGCATATCCCCGATATGGGGGCGTCTGGCTATGCCGAATTCCACCGCGGTTATTTGGCCGAAGTGGATCGAGATGGCTTGATCGTTGACGTGCGCTATAACGGTGGCGGTCATGTGAGCCAGTTGATCTTGGAGAAATTGGCCCGGCGGCGTTTGGGCTATGACCACTCGCGCTGGGGTGGGCTGATTCCCTATCCAATGGAGTCTGTGGCGGGACCACTAGTGGCAATCACCAACGAACATGCAGGCAGCGATGGCGATATTTTCTGCCATAGCTTTAAGATGATGAAATTAGGACCATTGATTGGCAAGCGTACCTGGGGCGGTGTGATCGGCATTTCGCCACGCCATGCACTGGTAGATGGTACGGTAACAACACAGCCTGAATATAGTTTTTGGTTTGAGGATGTGGGTTGGGGGCTGGAGAACTATGGCACCAATCCGGATGTGGAGGTTGACATTACGCCCCAAGATTATCGCAATGGGGTTGATCCGCAATTGGATCGGGCGATTCAAGAGGCTCTACGGATTTTGGCGGAGACACCGCGCAAGCTTCCTGAGTTGGCGACCAAGCCCAGCCGCGCACTGCCCAAACTGCCCCCACGCATTCCATCCTCCACTGCGTCTGAGCCTGAAGCACCGGATGCTTAGGTTCGAGAAGACGCTAGCTAGTAGAACCTAGATAGTAGAGCCTAGATAGAAGCAACAGAATATCTTGCCCTGAACCTTCCTTGGAGTCTGAAACTCCAAGGAAGGTTTTTTTATTGGCGTTCTTCAGGCCGCTGTATGTGCGATACAGCAGCCTGCTCGCGCTTGCGACAAATGGTGTAGAGATCGTCGGGCGCATCGTCGTAGCAAAGCTCCATCATTCATATCTGGGGCATTCAACCATATCTTGATAACTTTGGCACTAGTAGTTCGCACGTTGGTGCACAGGTATAGGCCAATAAACGTAGGGAAACCACCAATTTGGATATATACCTGACGCCATTTACACGATGTCTGGCAGTAGGCCAGACACGTGGAAGGAATATTACAATGACACAGCAGGGCGACGGTTTACGTGGTAAGCTGACTAACCGTTGGCTAGTAGTACTTCCCCCCTTGTGCAGTCCACATATAACAGCGCATATAACAGCGTTATTACACTCCAAACCTTACATCGATTCTAGGAAGCAAAAACACATGGTTACCACGCGCTTGTTCTCTTTTGCGCGTCAGCAAACTCAGCATCTTGTTGCGCTAGGCAATGCTGCCAAGGCGCATGTCGTCTTTTATCCCTCTAACTATCTCCAATCGAGGCTGCCGTTAGGCCGGTTGGGCCTCTCGTGGACAGTCGCTTGTGTTGTCCTCTGGGCTGCGTTCATGCTGACCACATTGCCCGCATCTGCGCAACAGCACGAACTCTATGTCCCAATGGTGGGTACAGGTGCAGTGGCCGGTACTGGCGAGCAACCCGCACAGTGTGGGTTAAATGAGCAAGAACAGGCGGTTGCTCAATTTATGGCGGCTGATCCAAATCAGCAGCGTCAGAACCCAGTCTGTGATCCCATCCTTGCACAAGTGGCACGCGCACGAGCTCGCGATATGGCGCTACGCAACTATCTTGACCACACCGATCCCGATGGTAACGGCCCCAATACGCACGCTCGCAACGCGGGCTATCCACTGCCCGATTGGTATGGCACTGCACAGAATTCAAACAATATTGAATCAATTGGTGGGGGGTATCCGGGCGCGAATGACGTGTGGCAGGCCTGGATTAATTCAGAATCTCACCGCATCCATGTCTTGGGAACTGAGGCCTTCTATGGTGAGCAGAGAGCTTATGGCGTAGGCTATTACTATAACGAGGATTCGCTGTTGAAGCATTACTGGGTCTTCATCTCTGCGCCAGTGGCACAGTAGCCGGTAGATCTCTTGCTGGTTATGGCATAGAGAGTACAACCAAAACTTACGAGAACGGCGACGCACCCATTGCGTCGCCGTTTTTAGTTGGCTTGCCCGACTTGAGATTGAGGGTAATTGCAAAGGATTTTGCTTATAAGACCGGAACTTTGCAGACGTTTTGCCCTTCTGCTTTGAGATACAATTGAGGTGAGTTTCCTAGCCTTATTCTAGCCAGTTCACAAAGTTCTTATCACCCAACCCGTTATTGAGGTCCATGATCGGGTTGGGTGATTCAGCCATCTCTCACTCAAGAGATCTGTTTTGGTTGCTTATCCCTCATATACCTGCATCACCAATCTATCACACGAAGGAGAATGTCTATGTTAAAACGACAGTGGATGTTGACAATGGTTTTGGTCAGCGCGCTCGTGTTGACTGCATGTGGTCCAGCAGGTGGTGGAGGAGGGGCTCCTGCCGACACAGGCGCAGCTACCGAGGCTCCAAGTGCTGCCGCGGCGACTGAGGCCCCGGCAGCCGACGACGCCGCGGAAACCCCTGCTACGGAAGGTGAAGCACCCGCTGAAACGACG